>JAAFKL010000130.1 GCA_021399405.1 Candidatus Heimdallarchaeota archaeon
ATGATAGATGCTTTGAAAAATAAAAATATGGAATTAGTTAAACAATTTCTCACCTCAAGCATGGAAAAATTAGATGTGATCCTGTCAAGTGGTGATGTGGCTTACATCTCGAGTGTGGCTGTGACCTATGAGACTGTATTTTCTTATCTAACTGGACAGATAAAGACGGATTTTAATCTCGAAGAAACTCTTGAATTTATGGATTCAAGAATGAATACTATTTCTGAAAGACTTCACCAGGCAACAAATCAATTATCAAAAACATGGATTAGGATTATAAATAAAGACCCTGAAAATCTAGATGGTCTTGAGGAGGTTGTAAGCAATCTCGCAAAACCCATGCTTGCACTTTTTGTCTTGCCTGCAAGTAATGAGCAAGTGATTGACACGACAAATGAAATACTAGCTATTACAACTGCTACGGAGGCGTTGACCATCCAGCGGATAGCTGATGAAGAATTTGGGACAAATCCTGTCAAGGAGATGTTGATGCGGGCCAAGTCATACAGATTGGCTCAAGAGGCTTATTCATATGTGGCTGATATTCATGATGAGGAAATAATAGGTTTGATCAAAAAACTTCTAAAACCAATGGAGTCCTCTTCTCTTCTCAGAGGACTGATTGCAGAAATTCAATTGAAAAGTGCAGTTATTCAATTCAAATTTATAAATCGAATTGCCCCTCTCATCGAAAGCTCAGCACTTGCTAATCCCGAAGCTGACCGGTTGCAGAAGATAGATGAGGACGAACTGGAGAGCTTCGAAGAGGAAGTTGAGCTTATTCATCTAGCTGCAACAACTATTGTTGAAAATCAAGCCCCCCTGACAATTAGAGGAATGCCTCTTAACTGGGATATATTTGTTAGTGTGAAACTGTACACACTGGCACTTAATCAGATATTGAAAAGCGTTAGACATGCAATCAATGCAATTCAATCCACATCCAAAGAGGATTCCATTGAACATTGGGGTGATGCTAAGGATTTGTCCCAGAAAACCTCTGACATAATGTCACAAGGTAGAAGACCTGAGACGAAAGCATTGGCAGAACAAGTATTCTCACTAACTCAACTTTATAGAAATTTTGAGAACTCAGTTAGAGAGGGGAAAAGAGTGGAACAGTTCCCAGTTGAGGGTATTGTCTCTTTGATACAAGAATTAGTAATGGGAATATGATCAAATGAAATTAGAATTCTCAAATAAAGTGTGAACATATATGCCTTGATTGGGACTTGTTGTGTAAATATGTGAAGCAAAACTTCTCTTTATGTGACAAACATTTATCATAAGAACTTTATTTCAATAGAATGTAAGATGAGATTACCCGATGGCATTGTAAGCCCTGCAATTATCATTGTTGGTTGGATTTTTTCATCAATAGTTCTCGGTTACATTCTTAAGACCACCCCCAAACTAGATAATAAAGAATTAACCAAAATGGCTACAGTCGGTGCCTTCATTTTTGTCATCAGCAGCATACCTATTCCCATTCAATTAATTCTTCCTGTTTTTCCTATTCCTCTGAATCTATCTGGAGTTGTATTAGCACTGTTGCTCTTTGGGCTGAGGAAGGGGATAATGATATCTAGTTCTAGTATGATCCTCAACCATTTACTTATTGCAGGTTCTCTTGGTACATTGGGTGTCAATATTAGCAATATGATCATTATCTCCATTATAGTGGGATTCATATCTCACAAAATGGTTGAACTCAATATTTCTGGGAGAAGGCTAAATTATTTAATAGCTTTTATGGCCAGTTTTATTTATATCCTCTTGGAGGGGCTTCTTATCATCATTGAAATGGCACTTGTCCACTCTACTGAAGCCAATTTATGGACTGCTGCTCTACTCGCACTTCTTGTTTTTGTTCTTCTAGGTACTCTAGAGGGATTCTTTGTTGCAATTTCCTATTCGTATTATCGTCGCATTAAGAAAAGTAGTCTACCGGAGGAATTGTACCAGAATATCCCCGTTAAATCATTAGACTATGATAGTGATTTCACTCTTTTTGACGATGATGATGAACTTGAAGATGATTTCAATGAGGAATTGGAGGAATAATTTTGGCACATGAGATAATGGATATCAAGGGAGACGTACTTACTCTTGATCCTAAATCTAAACTAATAATCACTGGACTGATGATCTTGGGTGTGGCAATTAGTATTGAACCATTTCAAGTATTTGTGTTCAGCGTGTTTACTGTACCCATTGTTATTATCTATAAGCCCACAAAAAAGGTATTTAAGAAATTTTTAATGTCAACTCCATTTATTATCATAGTGGTCATCGTGGTGGGACTTTCATTGAAGGAGGACATTATTATTCATTTTTTCCATTTTCAAAGACCTTATACTCCCGCTGAATTCACTCGTTTAATAGCCTTCAGATTTACCATATCTTCATTGCATTCTGTAATACTATTGGATTCAGAACCTAATTCAACAAGTATCATTGAAAGTATTAATGCATTCAAGATAAATCAAAATTTAAGCTCTATTCTTCTCCTTATTAATAGGATTGCAGTAAATGTCAAGCAAAAATATGATCGAATGATACTTGCAGCAAGAACACGTGGTGCCTTGCAATTAAACACTATGCAAAATACATTCTTTAAACTCCAGCTACTGGGTAGTATATTGGCAGAGACTATATCTCTGAGTGATCATGTTGCAGATACACTTACTGCACGGGGTTTTGATGGTGAATTCACTGTTACAATCCGAGACTGGACCAGTGACGGATTGACAATGGTGGGTATTGCAGTTGTTTTCTGGATCTTGGTGTTGATTACACCACTGCTGAGGATTTAATATGGATGACTACATAAAACTCAAGAATCTTCATTTCCGATTTCCTGAAACTACCCGGAAACAACTCAATGGAATTACGCTTTCCATAAAGGAGTTTGATGTTACGGTTATTGTCGGGAAGGTTGGTTCAGGGAAAAGTACTCTATTAAGGCACATCAATGGACTTTACAAACCATCCAAAGGAGAGGTCATTATTGACGACAAGACAATCGATCCCAAGGCAAAAATTAATTTCAAGGAGATAGGATTTCTCTTCGAAAATCCCGAGGATCAAATTTTCTACCCTATTGTGGCCGATGATATAGCCTTCGGTCCAAGAAATTTGAAACTAAGGAAAAAAGAGGTCCATAAGAGGGTGATTGAGGTCTGTGAGGAGGTGGGAATTCTTCATTTACTGGAACGAGAGATAATTTCACTCTCCCTAGGTGAGAAGACCTTGGTTGCTCTTGCGGGGATATTGGCCATGAAACCAAAAATTCTCATTCTAGATTCACCGGGTGTGGGTCTTGACTTCTGGACCAAACCCCGGATTATTAAGATGATCAAGGATCTGTCCACTAATCACACCATAATCATAGCTACCAATGACATGGATTTCCTAAAGATTGCTGATCGTATCTTTCTCCTCCACGATGGGAAAGTAAAGGGGAAATATAAGAGTTATAGAACCTTCAGAAATGCATTGAAAAGAAGAACCGATACATTAAGCCAACCTGAGGAGTAAATAATCAAATCGGTAGTTTCACTAGTTTATAATACCTATCTTTGATTCTAATATGATGGATTTAACCTCTCTATTTTATATTCTGAATGAAATCATCAATTATTTTTCAAATAATAATGAGACCTTCTTGTTTATAGTTCCTAAGCTTCTACAGATAATTGGAATGCTTGGCTGGTTATACGAGGGCTTTCAATTGGGTAGGGATTACCGATCAAGTCTAAGAATAAGGAATTTTATACGGATGACAATGGTCTGGTTGCTAGGACTCATGTTGGAAAAAGTAATTATCATATACCTTAGTATCACTTAATTCTTGCACTCAAGGTAAAAACATTTGGAATTAAGGATAAAAAATCAAGGAATAATTATTCTGATTGCAGCTTACCTTTGCAGTCGCGAATATACCTGTCTGATGGCGATGGCAAAAAGAAT
>JAAFKL010000131.1 GCA_021399405.1 Candidatus Heimdallarchaeota archaeon
ATGATAGATGCTTTGAAAAATAAAAATATGGAATTAGTTAAACAATTTCTCACCTCAAGCATGGAAAAATTAGATGTGATCCTATCAAGTGGTGATGTGGCTTACATCTCGAGCGTGGCTGTGACCTATGAGACTGTATTTTCTTATCTAACTGGACAGATAAAGACAGATTTTAATCTCGATGAAACTCTTGAATTTATCGATTCAAGAATGAATACTATTTCTGAAAGACTTCACCAGGCAACAAATCAATTATCTAAAACATGGATTAGGATAATAAATAAAGATCCTGAAAATCTTGATGGTCTTGAGGAGGTTGTAAGCAATCTCTCAAAACCCATGCTTGCACTTTTTGTCCTTCCTGCAAGTAATGAGCAAGTGATTGATACTACAAATGAAATACTTGCTATCACAACTGCTACGGAGGCATTGACCATCCAGCAGATTGCTGATGAAGAATTTGGGACAAATCCTGTCAAGGAGATGTTGATGCGGGCTAAGGCATACAGATTGGCTCAAGAGGCTTATTCATATGTTGCTGATATTCATGACGAGGAAATAATAGGTTTGATCAAAAAACTTCTAAAACCAATGGAGTCCTCTTCTCTTCTCAGAGGACTTATAGCAGAAATTCAATTGAAAAGTGCAGTTATTCAGTTCAAATTTATAAATCGAATTGCCCCTCTCATCGAAAGCTCAGCACTTGCTAATCCTGAAGCTGACCGGTTGCAGAAGATCGATGAGGACGAACTGGAAAGCTTCGAAGAGGAAGTTGAGCTTATTCACCTGGCTGCAACAACGATTGTTGAAAACCAAGCCCCCCTGACAATTAGAGGAATGCCTCTTAACTGGGATATATTTGTTAGTGTGAAACTGTACACGCTGGCACTTAACCAGATATTGAAAAGCGTTAGACATGCAATTAATGCCATTCAATCCACATCCAAAGAGGATTCCATTGAACATTGGGATGATGCTAAGGATTTGTCCCAGAAAACCTCTGACATAATGTCTCAAGGTAGAAGACCAGAGACGAAAGCATTGGCAGAACAAGTATTCTCACTAACTCAGCTTTATAGAAATTTTGAGAACTCAGTTAGAGAAGGGAAAAAAGTAGGGCAATTCCCGGTGGAAGGAATTGTGTCACTAATACAAGAATTGGTTATGGGAATTTGATAAATCAAAAATTATTTTCTCAAATAATATAACTAGTTACACGATTTGAACGTTTTTTGTTACGGGTATAAGTGAAGCAAAACTTCTCTTCATTTGAAAAACATTTATCATAAGAGCTTTATTTTGGTAAAATGTAAGATGAGATTACCCGATGGCATTGTAACACCTCCAATCATAATTGCTGGTTGGATTTTCTCCGCCATAGTTTTGGGTTATATTCTGAAAACCACCCCTAAATTAGATAATAAAGAATTAACTAAAACAGCCACAGTCGGTGCTTTTATTTTCGTTATCAGTAGTATCCCCCTTCCTTTTATTATACCCGTTTTACCGGTGCCATTGAATCTTTCTGGAGTTGTTTTGGCCTTGTTACTCTTTGGGCTGAGGAAGGGGATAATGATATCTAGTTCGAGCATGATCCTCAACCACCTGCTCATCGCAGGATCTCTGGGCACATTGGGAGTTAATATCAGTAATATGATTATACTATCTATTATTGTTGGTTTTATATCTCACAAAATGGTGGAACTTGAAATATCTGGTAGAAGAATAAAGTATCTCATTGCTTTTGTGACCAGTTTTACATACATCCTCTTGGAGGGTGTTCTTATCATCATCGAAATGGCACTAGCCCACTCCACAGACGAAAATTTATGGACGGAAGCGCTGATAGTACTCCTAACTTTTGTTCTCCTGGGTACTCTGGAGGGATTTTTTGTGGCAATTTCCTACTCATATTATAGACGATCCAAGAAAAGCAGTCTTCCAGAGGAACTGTATCAAAACATTCCTGTTAGATCCCCAGATTATGATAGTGATTTCACTCTTTATGATGATGATGATGACGTAGACAATGAGTTTGAGGATAATTTTGATGAGGAATTGGAGGAATAATTATGTCTTACGAGATTATGGATATCAAAGGAGACGTATTAACTCTTGACCCAAAATCCAAACTAATAATCACTGGATTGATGATTTTGGGTGTGGCTGTCAGTATAGATATTTTTCAAGTACTCGTTTTCAGTGTATTTACCATACCAATTAGCATAATTTACAAACCAACAAAAAAGGTTTTTAAGAAATTTTTATTATCAACTCCATTTATTATAATAGTAGTAATCGTGCTAAGTCTGTCACTGAAGGAGGACATTACTATTAATCTATTCCATTATCACAGGCCTTATTCTCCCGCTCAATTTACTCGTCTTATTGCCTTTAGATTTGCTGTTTCATCCTTGCACTCTGTTATATTGTTAGATTCAGAACCCAACACCACGAGTATAATTGAAGGTATCAATGCATTCAAGATAAACCAAAATCTTAGTTCAATTCTTCTTCTTATTAATCGGATTGCCGGTAATGTCAAGCAAAAATATGATCGAATGGTACTTGCAGCAAAAACACGTGGAGCCCTGCAGATGAACACCTTACAGAATACATTTTTCAAACTCCAATTACTGGGTAGGATATTGGCAGAGACTATATCTCAAAGTGATCACATTGCAGATACTCTAACTGCCCGTGGTTTTGACGGTGAATTCACAGTGACTATCCGAGATTGGACCAGTGATGGATTGACAATGGTGGGTATTGCATCGGTTTTCTGGATAATAGTGCTGGTCACACCCCTGTTGAGGCCCTGAGGTGATCGAGATGGATGATTACATAAAACTTAAGAATATTCACTTCCGTTTTCCTGAAACTACCAGGAAACAGCTCAATGGGATCACGCTTTCGATAAAGGAATTTGATGTAACGGTGATCGTTGGAAAAGTAGGTTCAGGCAAAAGTACTTTATTAAGACATATCAATGGACTCTACAAACCCTCCAAGGGAGAGGTCATAATTGGTAAAAAGGCAATTGATCCCAAAGCAAAAATCAATTTCAAGGAGATAGGATTTCTCTTTGAAAACCCCGAGGATCAGATTTTTTATCCTATCGTGGCAGATGACATCGCATTTGGACCTAGAAATTTGAAATTAAACAAAAAAGAGGTCCATAAAAGAGTGATTGAGGTCTGTGAGGAGGTGGGAATATTGCATCTGTTGGAACGAGAGATAATCTCCCTCTCTCTGGGTGAGAAGACCTTGGTTGCTCTTGCCGGGATATTGGCCATGAAACCAAAAATTCTCATTCTTGATTCACCGGGTGTGGGTCTTGATTTTTGGACCAAACCCCGGATTATCAGGATGATAAAGGATCTTAGCAGCAACCACACCATAATCCTTGCCACCAATGACATGGATTTTCTGAAGATTGCCGATCGTATCTTCCTCCTCCATGATGGGAAGGTGAAGGGGAAATATAAGAGTTATAGAACCTTCAGAAATGCATTGAAACGAAGAACTGACACTTTGAGTCAACCTGAAGAGTAAATAATTAATTTAGCAGTTTCACTAGTTTATATTGCCTATCTTTGATTCCAATATGATGGATCTAACCTCTCTATTTTATATTTTGAATGAGATTATCAATTATTTCTCAAATAATAATGAGACCTTCTTGTTTATAGTTCCTAAGCTTCTACAGATAATTGGAATGCTGGGTTGGTTATATGAGGGCTTCCAATTGGGTAGAGATTACCGATCAAGTCTTAGAATAAGGAATTTCATCCGGATGACAATGGTGTGGTTGATTGGACTTATGTTGGAAAAAGTAATTATCATATACCTTAGCATCACTTAATTCTTGCACTCAAGGTAAAAACATTTGGAATTAAGGATAAAAATCAAGGAATAATTATTCTGATTGCAGCTTACCTTTGCAGTCGCGAATATACCTGTCTGATGGCGATGGCAAAAAGAAT
>JAAFKL010000132.1 GCA_021399405.1 Candidatus Heimdallarchaeota archaeon
CTGGTGAACAAGTTGAAAAGGCATTTCAAATATTAATTCTGAAAATTGTAAAAGAATATCGATGGATCTAGTTTAATAATTAAACCCCTTACACTATTCTTCGATCATGACAAAATCTGTCATGATAGTTAAAAGGCTTAGTAGCCTTTCAACTTGGGGGACGGATAAGTGAACGTCACACCGAATTATTAAATTTAGGAGATGATTATTTATCACTTCAATTTTTTTTTACATCATAAATTAAACACTTAGGTAGCTGAAGTCGATAAACATTACAAGGTATCAAATATCTTATAAATACTGCTGAACTTAGATTGCAATAATCTCTCAAATGTTAGTATAATAATTAAGTACGTCGATTGCTAGATTTTGTTAGATCTGTCTTCGTCTACCAACCAAAGTTAATCTCAATTTAACGATCAATCAACCAAATGGTAAAATTTGTTACTAGAACGACTCACAAGATATAATAAGTATATTTAGTATGATACTACACTAGAGACTAATAATAATAATTAACAAAATTGCTGTTATTGATCTTGATAAACCCATAGTAAGCGAATCAGCTGTGGATATAGGTTCTGTATTTTGTTTTGAAACACTTTTCTTTATATATGCCCACTGCGGTGAAGGGCCAAACCAAATTACAAATCCTGAAAAGAGGAAGAATGAAGCAGCAATAAGAAATACTAAATCTTCAAAAAATACAAGTAGCACATTAGTTCCCAATGCATAATTAACAATTATAGCTATCAAAATTAGAGTCAGATAACTTACGATTCCAAGAAATAATCCATTTTTAATAGCATAAGCAACTCTGATTTTTTCATCTTCTTCAGTATCTTCATCTATTGTCTCTTCAATTTCCTTTGGAAGGGTTTGTGATAATGGTTCTTTTGAATTAGACATTTTACAATTATTGTTGGTTAACTAACTTAATACTGATCTTATGATCTATTCTTTTAATCTGGGATCAAGTGCGTCTCTTAATGCATCACCGAAAAGATTAACACATAATACAAGAAAGAATATCGCCATACCTGGGATAAGTGCTTGTTCAGGATGTTCACTCAATTTGGGTCTTGCCAAGTTGACTTGTATACCCCAACTGATAGTATTTGATGGATCACCAAATCCTAGGAAAGCTAAACCAGCTTCAGAAAGGATACCACCTGCTACAAATAAAGCACCAAGCACAATAATTGGCGGCAATACATTAGGGAGGATGTGAATATAAAGTACTCTTGATTGACTTGCACCCATGATTTTAACTGCGTCAATATATTCTAAGCTGGTTACCTGTTTGACATTCGCAGTTACCAACCGTGCTAATCCTGCCCATCCAAAAATACCAATTAAAATGGTTATAATCTGAACGTGAGTGAGTGCATCGATTGCATCTGCTTGCCCTAAATCAACCAAACGTAGCAATATTAATGCGATAATTAAAAATGGTACTGCAAGGAAAAGATCTGTTATCCTCATAAGAATTTCTTCAGTTTTACCTTGATAGAAACCTGCATATAATCCAACGATTACTCCTATAGTAAGTGCAATCATAGTTGAAAGCACACCTACAGAAATTGAGGTTTGCGACCCTGCTAGTAATCTTGCAAATGAATCCATCCCTCTTAGATCAGTTCCACCAGGATATTTCAAAGTTGGAAATTCGCTTGCTCCACCTCCAAATCTTCGATCTCGACCGGGATCTGTAACAATTGGGGAGTTTCCAATTAGGAGTGGATAGAAGAAAGCAATCATTAAATTCAGAAATATATAATAAAATGCTAGAGTAGCTACTCTATTTTTCTTTAATCGCGAGATCACTATGCCCCATTGGCTTTGTGAAATGCTTCCTTTTGCAACTTTTATACGTTGTTGCTTTTCTTCTTTTACAACTGCATCTGTTGTTTTACCTTTATCATCGTATGATACTTGTGACATTCAATCTTCCTCCTATAATGAAATCCTCGGATCTAATTGCGTATATGCAATATCCGCCATCAGATTTGCAAACAAGATCATTAGTGTGATGATCATAGTTAATGCCATAATAATTGGTACATCGTTTGTTACAAGTGCAGTAATGAAGAAAGCACCGAGTCCAGGGAATGTGAATATTGTTTCTGTAATTGGTGCACCCACTAACAATGTACCAATACTAATACCTAAGAAAGTGACCAAAGGTAATAATACATTTTTCAGTGCATGACGTCTAACAATCTGATATTCTGTTAATCCATTTGCCCTTGCTGCAAGGATATAATCTTGTCTCATTACTTCCAACATGGTTCCTCGAGTTAATCGAGAAAATACTGCCATGGTAGCAAATGTTAAGGTTAATGCTGGTAAAACTAGATGATTCAATCCATCTAAGAAGTAATACCACATAACTTTGAATAACACGCCCCACCATGCCAAATCAAACCATGGTCTGCTCCCGATAGATTGTGAAGTGAAATCGTCAGACCAAATATCCTTCGGATCCCGTATACACTCATTACAATCGTATTCTTTAACCATAATTTCAGGTGGGAAATTAGCATTAAACGTTGGGAACCAATCTAAACCTGTTCCACCAAATATCAGTATTGCGAGAATACCTGAAACAAAAATTGGCATTGATAGACCAAGTAATGCAATAGCAGATATACCTGCATCAGCGGGAGTTCTGTGGAAGTAGGCAGCTAAAATTCCAATAACTAAACTTAGGAAGAAAGATGAGAATAAAGCGATCAATTGAAGTTTAAGAGTTAAATATAATTTGAAACCGATTCCATCTGTTACTGGTAGAGGGTACTGATCATACGATTCTCCAAAATCACCATGCATGAATTCATAAATCCAGTATAAATATCGTTTCCAAGCTGGAATTGGATTGCCATTTCGATCTTCAAGACCAAATCTAAATAGAAGTGTCTCTTGAATTTGCTCTTTTCCAAATCTTACTCGTGCTGTTGCTAATCCTACTGGATCACCAACAAAATTTAAGGCAAAGAAAGTGAATAGGGAAATTGCTAGAAACATTGGTACTATCGCAATTGATCGCCTAATAGAGAAAATAATGACTCGATTCTCAAAGAATGATCGTACTTCACCATATTTTGTGTAATACCAGTAAAATGCTGGTACAAAGGACATCGTTGCGAACATAAATATGTAATTGCTCGTAGCCAACTTCATAAGGGTGGTTAATGTTATACCAAAGAAGATAGTAGTAATAAATACTCCTCGTTGGGCCCAATTCCTTTCTCTTGCATATAATGCAATCATAACGAGTATGAAATTAAATACTCCATTGATTGTTGCAGAGATGAAAATATCTAGTTTCTCTGAATTAGAGAAAAAGTTTCCAGACCCTAAATCTGAAAAGAAACTTGAAATACCTCCACTAAATAATCCAGGTGTATATTTATTTTCAAGATCATTGATATGATACGACTCAATTATCGCCAAAAAGATCATTAGAAATTCGAATCCTATCAAATAGAGAAGCGTACGGTCTAATGATGATTTTTTTACTGTTTCTGTTACCGTTGCTGTACCCTCAACGGTTTTCGATGCGTTATACTCCATTTTAACTCACTTTATGCTGTAATTTGTACGAGCACTTATAATAATTTACTAGCTGTAATTCATTATATGTTTCTTACGATAAATTAACTTACCAATAGCGTAATCATTTCAACTCAAAGTTATAATCGTTTTAAAAAGGATCAAATCAATTGTCATTGAATATAATCAAATCCTAGATGATTTTCATTAGTATTATGAAATATTATTATGTTGTTGTTAAAATATTATTTGATTAAGGTAACGAAGTTAGTCTTTAGTAATCGAATCTTTCAGATTAACCATATGTGGTAATATTTCTTCATCTTCAGAAGGTGCTTTAACATATTTGTTCATAAAGACAACCCATCCACCAAGTAACCCACCTACAGCAAGAATTGCGAATACCATCCCTAATTCTCCACCTCCTTGAAC
>JAAFKL010000133.1 GCA_021399405.1 Candidatus Heimdallarchaeota archaeon
GCACAGCTATTTTCTACTGATAATTATTTATTCAATGAGCTAGATCGCTCATTGAATAAAATTATATTTTTGGGACAAGCTTAACTATAATTTAACTTGAAAATATTATCGCAATCTCGATAGCTTGGTAATATTAGTATGACTACAGGTTCATTAGACATTCCATTCTTTATTCACTTAGACGATTGTGTAGCTACAATGATTATCGACAATGAGTTAATTGGGTTTCATGAAGCCGTGCCTATGTCCCAACATTTCATAAGACCGATTTTCAGAATCCTATATGATTTGATTGTAAATTATAAGAAAACTTTGTTGAAATCAATTTCTAAACAAATTCTTGATATGATTCGGAAGACATGGAAAAATTTTGTAGAATTGGGAGGAAATCAAACCAATCCATATATTGACTTAGATGTTGAAACTGAGATCATAGGGGAAGATTGTCCAACTTGCGGAACCTACATGGGAATGGGATTCTCACTGGATACGAGTAATCCCGAAAAAGTAAAATTCATAAATCTGAATATTGAATATCGATTGAATGAAAAATTTCTAGAACAAGAACCTGAGATGCCTCCTGTGGATGCTTTTTACATCCTTGCATATCTTCTTTCATTAAGATTTTTGGTTCATCATTATCAACCTCCGACTGAACCTCAAAAAACATTTCTTGACGTCTTCGCTGTAGATATTGAAGAGACTGAACGAAGATTTAATGAAGCCAATCAAAACAATATTGCTAAATCGGAGTTCTACGATGCACACGATTATCTTAGTTATGCACATCGAATCTTCGTTATCAAATGGTATAAAGAGATTGTTAAGAAATTAAAAGACAATACGATCACTCCTGAAAAACTAACTAGTCTGGGTTATGTTAAATGGTTTTACTGGTTAAATGATTATACAAAAATAAGCAATTACATAGAATCAATATTAGGCAAATTATTGAATCCAAAGACTGATACAGTGGAATTGGTGATGTACCTCAATATATTTGTTGAATACTACTCTAACAAGAATTTAGAAAACAATAACCCGATCTTTAGATTTTTAGTTGATAATCGAGATAAATTGAATGAAGTTGCCAAATCCCTTTATGTTCCATTCCCATACAAAACAAAAAGCAGGTTTGATTCTGGACAAGGAAATATCTTTTTAATTTGATAATTTAAAATTAGGTACATTCTGTTAAAAGATCAATTTTAGCATCCCTAAAGACCTTCGGTAAAATGTGGGTAACCAAGAAAGAATATTCCGACTCAGGTCCAAAAGCAGGCTGCAGATGTATCTAACTCTAAAATTTAATTAAATTACATATTATCAATTTACACAATTTTTAATTTTCAATAAACAATACATCATCTTATGAATAGTTTTTATAGTAAACTTCCCTATTTATAATATATGTCAGATACCATTAAGGTCAGTATTCCAAAAGAGATACTCGATTTAACTGGAATTGATGCTGATAGTATTGACAAAAAAAATTTAGAAATATTAATTCTAGGACTCTATGCGGAAGGAAAATTGACTTTATCCAAGGCAGCAGACATATTGCAAATCAAAATTGATGTTTTCCTCGCGAGATTTCGATCGCTTCACTACAAAAGAACCGGATCACCAATAGATGTAGCTGAGGCTGAGCGGGACCTCCAAGAGGCTATGCAAAATTAATGATTGTACTCTCTAATTCTGTCTTAAGTGCATTCTATCGTTTAAATCTTGTTTCAGAATTAAAAGATCTTAAATCTTTTATTTATATCACTCCTGAGATAGTGGGGGAATATTCTACGAGATGGTTAGATAAACTACCGAGTTTGATTGTCGTACAAGCAGTTGAAGCTGAGACAGTATTATCTAGATCGAATTTATCGGAAAGTGATCTATCAGTAATTAATTTAGCAATTCAATTAAAATGTCAATTGGCAACTGATGATTTGGAGATAAGAAAAGTAGCAAATGAGTATAAGATTCCTGTAACAGGATCTCTGGGTATATTGAAATCTCTATATTTGAAAAATATTATCTCAAACAAAGGAAGATATCAATCCTTAGTAAACGAACTTTCTCAAGATGTATACTTAACCGATGAACTGTTGGGTTGGGCATTAGATGTGGAATAATGTGCACTAATATACTATCCATTCATAAACTGTGACGTAGACATTCGACCTCATCTTTACAGCAACATTGTGTTATCCGGTGGATCAACAATGTTCCCAGGTCTAGAAGAGAGATTGAGCAAAGAGCTTATCTCCCTCATATTAGAAGGAGTGGAAGTAAAGGTCGTTGCACCCCCAGAAAGAAGATATTCAGTCTGGATAGGTGGATCTATCTTAGCATCCCTCAAGACATTCGGCAAATTGTGGGTAACCAGTGGTAACCAAGAAAGAATAATCCGACTCAGTTCCAAAAGCAGTTTACACATGTATTTAAGGTCAAACACAAATAAAGTTAAATCAAATTAAATTAATTAATTATCTAATAATAGGCTACATAGAGTTTTATTAAAGGTAACAATAAAATATTATTTAATTCTAATATGACACAGCAAAATCGAGAAAAACAATCGTAGAGAGATTATTAATATGATTAAACCAATTACAGTTCCATTCTTTATGCAAACAGATCATCATACAGCTACGATGATTTTAAATAACAAAGTAATTGGTTTTCACCCCTTAAATTCGGGTTGGACTCAGCTCTTTAGACGACCTCCATTCAAAATTCTTTATCTGATAACAGAAAGATATTACAATTTATTGGCCAAATCAATTTCCAAGCCCATACTAGATTTGATTAAAGATGCATGGGGTGAATTTTTAACCTTAGGTGGTGGTTGGTTCAATCCATATAACGAACTAGATATCGAAACAGAAATAGTAGGAGAGGATTGTCCCACATGTGGTTCAGAATGTGGAATGGGCTTTTCACTAAAGCTGCAAGAGGATAAAGTTATCTTCACAAATATAAATATAGAGTATTTGGTTAACGACGAGGTATTAGAGGATGAAGTAGAACTCGATCCAATTCATGCGTTCTACATTCTTGCTTATATTTTATCGATCTACCCAATGGTTTTCCATGAAGATCAATTTATTGACAAAACTATCTCATTTGTTGGGATTGTTACAGAATTTATAACCGCAGCCTCTGAAAGGATTAATAGTGAATTTGGTACAGATTCCGATAATTATATTAACTTAAAATCGTTAGAGTTTACTAAATTATGGTTCAATGAAGTTCGTGACAAAGTGCAAAATGGCAATGTTACACCTGAACAATTATTTTCATTTGGATATGCTAAATGGTTTTACTGGTTGAAAAATGATGAAAAAATAAATGTGTTTACTAATACATTAATATCAAGATTGTTAAAAAATGAATTTAGGGGACCCCAAGCAGTAATATGTATTAATATATTAGTTGAATATTATAATAACCTCAATTCAGAAAATGAATATACAATTACATCTTTCATTGAAGACAATCAAATAGAAATAAATGATATTGCTAAATCTTTGTTTACACCATTCCCGTTTAAAACAAAACGTTGGTTTGATCCTCCAATCTCAAACATTTTTCAGATATAACGTTTAAGATATTCAGTCTGGATAGGTGGATCTATTCTTGCATCCCTCAAAACCTTCGGTAAAATGTGGGTAACCAAGAAAGAATATAGCGACTCAGGTCCAAAAGCAGTCTACAGGTGCATCTAAACTTTTCAAATTAATAATTCAAAACTAATAATTTATTGAAAAAATATATTAATCAAATAGTATTATTTTTACAATCTAAAATCAAATCATAGGTCTATTTATATCCTAATAGTGCCATAATTGTAATGATAATGTCGGAATCAGTATCACGTATTGAAATGGATCCAAACAAACTTGGTGGAAAACCAATAATAAAAGGAACCCGTATTCCTGTTTCTACAATATTGGCTAATTTGGAGCAGGGAATGTCCATACTGGATATTACTGAAGAATTTGACGGGATAGATGAAGAAGATGTGAAAGCAGTAATTCGCTTTGCTAGGCTTCTAATCTCGGAGGAAATTTCACTTGGATCTTCTTCTTGATCATATGTTAGGTAAAAAGGTTGCGAGGCTTTTTTCAGAAAATGGATTTGACACCGTTCGAGTTTTCGAATTGAATGCTCATCATCTTCAAAACGGAGAACTCTACAAACTTGCTACTTCGCAAAATCGAGTTCTGATCTCATGTGACACGGATTTTGAAAACAATCGTGTTGGGAGTTTGGGTTCATCAAGCATTATTTATTTGAAACCAGAACCAGATTCAAGTCTTCAACATTTACTGCCTATGTTGATGTCTCAAATTAAGAATGTCCCTAAAGACATTGCAAAGGATCATCTGATAGTAATAACTAATAATCAAATATTGGGCAACAAGTTTGAACAATGAAAATAATTAATTGTCATTGAAGACCTTCGGTAAAATGTGGGTAACCAAGAAAGAATACAGTGACTCTGGTCCAAAAACAGTCTACAGATGCATTTGAATTAAGAATTAAATAGCTTCATATTTCGAAAAGCAGATACGAATTAAAATAATAATTACGATAATTATAGTATTAACAGATTGATAATGCCTTAGAGCATTTACTCAATATGAAATATGTGACTCCAAGCAAGTCAAGAGGAATTTTCTTTCTTCATTATTTCAGAATTTAAATTAAAAATTTGGATTGTATTCTTTTGTATTATGGGGAATAACCCATTAATTGCCTCCTTATTAGAATTATCTCGAAATTGAAAATATAGATTAAGAGTTGTGTTTGAGTTATTATTATTATTGGGAATAAGCTCATACGTAATCTTAGCATCCAAGGGTGATTCTTGGTCTATATCTATGTGTGTTTCAACGGTGAAATATTCGAACGGGTTCCAATCTAAAATTGTCTCATTTGTAATTTCTCCTTCTCCATGAGCACAATGATTAGTTGCACCAATTCCTGCGCGTCCATCTGGTCGTAATTCTACACTCCAAACATTAGCTGCATCTGCAATATTTCGCTTCGTTGGATCGGTTACTAAGTTCCACACTTCTGTAGGAGTAAATGCAAATTCATGCGATAAGGTCTTATCAGCACTATCTAAGGTTATGCGCAACGAATTCTTTAGTTGATATTTTTTGTAATATTTATGTAAATCTAAATTGTAGGTCATAACTGATCCTAAATGCTCGATGGTTTCCTCATGTTTGAAAAATAGATCATGAGGTAGATTGATTTCAGAAATTGCAATTTCAGTGAATAAGGCGTAGGCTGTCCATCCCGTAAGATCCGATACTTTATTCTTCATCAATCGATGAATCAGATTAACATCTGTTCCAACCAAATCACGAATCCCTCCAAAATATTGAGTCACATAATCTCCATAATGAATGAAAAATTTTAGATCTAGATTTGGTATAGCTCGACAAGCATTACAATCACAACTCGTCTTGTA
>JAAFKL010000134.1 GCA_021399405.1 Candidatus Heimdallarchaeota archaeon
CTGATGGTGTCAGCGCAACAACAGCGATGGCATTTATTCTATTCCCCTTGGTAGCAAGAGGAATTTCAATGCTCGGAACAATCTTAACTGCAGGGATGGTAACATTAAAAGATGAAAATGAAGAAAACGCAATGAAACCATTAACAAATGCATTCTACATGGCATCACTGTTTTCATTCTTCGTATTTGCCGTATTAATCATGATATTCTTTGATGGTATTCTTCAATTAGTATTAGCATCAGGGATTGGAATTGCATTAGCTGTGATAACTCTTATAGCTACAGATTACTATACCGGAGATAACAAACCAGTAAGAGAGATTGCAGTATCCTCCGAAACTGGTGCTGCAACTAATATTATTACTGGATTATCTGTAGGTATGAGATCTACTTGGATACCATTAATAGGGATAGTTATTGCCGTTATTTCATCATATTGGTTGGGATATGATTTCGGTGGATCTAATCACGAATATGTACAAGCCATGGAAAACACAGATAATGTAGCAGTTAATGCAATTGGTCCACAAAACCTTTGGGGAATATATGCCTCAACTATTGCTACAATGGCAATGTTGAGTGTCACACCAATTATACTTGCAATGGATGGTTATGGTCCGATTGCAGACCAATCTGGTGGTATTGCAGTAATGGGAGAAACTGGAGAAGAGGTTCGAACAATTATTGATAGTCTTGATATGGTTGGAAACACCACAAAAGCATTAGCAAAGGGATATGGAATGACATCTGCCGGTTTAGCTGCGCTTCTATTATTCCAAGCCTATCTACAGGATTATATTCACTTGACTGAGATTGATAAACTCCCTGCAATCGATCTTGCGAGACCAACGATTTTAGGGGGGCTATTTATCGGTGCACTCCTACCGTTTGTGTTCAGTTCTATGTCAATGGGTGCAGTGGGAAGAGCTGCAAATGAAATGATCATTGAGATTAGAAGACAATTTGCGGAAAATGGAGAAGCAATTATGGCTTATGAGATGGATCCTGATTACGCAGCATGCGTTGATGTATCTACTCAAGCTGCACTCAAGGAAATGGTTACACCATCTCTCCTTGTAATTGTAACACCAATCTTTGTTGGATTTGTTCTCGGTCCACTATCACTAGCGGCATTCCTGATTGGAGCCACAGTTTCTGGTATTTTATTAGGTATGACACTAAACAATGCCGGTGGAGCTTGGGATAATGCAAAGAAAACTATTGAAGCAAGGCCTAAAGGTGACCCACATGGTAAAGGAACTGATACACACGAAGCTGCGATCATAGGTGATACAGTTGGGGATCCAGCTAAAGACACATCTGGTCCATCAATTCATGTTTTAATTAAATTGGTCAACACAATTGCAATTACACTCCTACCATTATTTGTTGCATTCAATGGCAATTTAGAAGGAAAATTCTAGAAAAATCAAAACCACAAGTAAAATTTATAATTATTAAACCAACTTAAATTATCTTAATCTATTTTACTTTACAGTAATATAAGTTAAAATTGCAAATGCGAATAACTGTAATGATTCCAAAATCAACACAGGAACTCCTAGTACGTCAGCATGTTCCATCATTAGTACAAGTACAAAATATAGGGTCAATAATTTGTTGATAATTAAAACAGCAGCAAAAATAATTAAACCAAGACTAAATTGTGCTTTCATCTCCATATAATTTCTGAAATATATTATTAATAATATAGTCAATAATACTACATTGATTGAAGTCATTGCCATCGATACATACATTGCTAATGCCATTTAATTATCCTCCTGCGAAACTTGAAAATTCGGAAGTCTCTTAGTGATATTTTCAAAAACATCATAATTCTGATCCAGATGTCTTGAAAGAAAATAAACATTTCCATAACCATCTCCTTCTTCTGTGATCATAGTGTTTTTCTTCAATACCTTGAGATGATGTGCAACTGTCTTATAATCCAGATGCAAATTTTCGGATAGTTGATTTGCGTTCTTCGGGAGATCACGCAAAGAAGAAATTATTCTTGCACGATTAATTCCCCCCCGGCTTCCAACAATTAAGAACCAAAGCAACTTATCCAAATTAACCACTCAATCTAGATAGATTGATAATTTTCAAACAATCTATTTTGACTGAGTAGTTTAAATTATTGATCATTAAAGAAAAATAAATCGATTTATTTTTCTTTGTTTGGTTTTCTTATCCTTTGATAAGATACCAACACTGCTGACATTGCTATGAGTAATTCAACACCCAAGAACCCAGGTAAGGAATCGTCAGAACTCTCTTTGACTTCGAGTGTTGCTGTCCCTGTGGGCAAGGTAGAAGATTTATCTTCCATATCATATAGAGTATGATCAACAGCAGTTGAAGCGATTTCCCCAATTAATGGTTTGAATTGGAAGGGAGCTGGTGAATTGTCCACCCTAGGTTCAATTGATATTACAGTAGTAGTTCCTGCAATATCAGTTGGGAATGATAGGCCTGAAGGCGCATTAACCAGAAAATCTTCTCCTGGAAAGGGTGGACCTGCTTCAGTACTACTATATGGATCTGAATCGTCAAGTTGTGAAACCATATCGAACGTACCCGTAGTCACAGGTGTTCCATTGATTACAACCCATCCTTCGTATACCCAATCAGTGCCAGTTAAATCAGGTAGATCTAAACCAGCGACAACTTCGGATCCTGTAGGATCTAGGAACCAAATACCTGAATTTTCATTGGTATCTGCACCATTAGTTGGAGTTGCTAGGATATATGATCCTGAAATCGATGAAAAATCTGCACCGATATTATGAGATAGAGCTGCAGTGGTTTTATCTGCATTTAGATCACCGGCTACAGGTTTAACTGATGCAGGTATATCATTTGTATCCCCATTGGGTTCTAAAGTTAGAACAAATTTAGTTGTCTTATCGAGATCTACATTGACATTAAAGGAGTCAATTGCATTTCCTTCTAAATCTACTATATTTCCACTGGTATCGAGATCAAATTTACCGGTTGTAACGGCTTGTCCGTCAACAATTAACCAGCCTTCGTAATGATCATCGGCAGGATCTGCAAGATTAGTAAAATCAAGAGTCAATTGAACTGAACTCGCAGCTGAACTTGTACTTACTTGTGAAATTAACATTATTATTGTTAATCCCATGAATAAGGAGTTGATGAATTTTGTATTCATTTTTATCACTGTCTTTCTATAAGAAAGACCACATATCACATAGACTCATTGTTATAAAATAGGTTTTACCGAATTTACTACTAAATTCTATCCGAATCATACCCAAATTCGACCCCAATTACGCCCCAATGCGCCAAATAGGACCGTATTATCCCATTTTCAAAATTAGATTCCAAATAATTAAATGATATTATTCACTGCGATATATCTATGAACCTTGAAAGTAAAATACTTTAATAGAGCAGTATAAATCTTCTTAGTCAATGTTTTTAATTGAGGAACAAAATGATATCATATGTTCAATTGGTTTAGTTCATTAAATATTTGGATTAAATTTTCAATGATTCTAGGTTTATTGGTTGCAGCAAGTGTTGGATGGTGGTTATTGTCACCCTTGTTTTTAGATGGAAAAACCCTGAATGAAGAATTACCTGATGTTGAATCAGGTGAAGTAACACTGCTTTACACCGGAACTTTTGTTAAGATTGACGATGAACACTATGGCAGTGGTACAGCTGAAATAATACAAACAGCTGAAGGTAAAATCCAATTATTATTCAGAGATGTGGATCTCGCAAATGGACCAGCTTTATTTGTATATTTATCAAAAAAGGATAGTTTCAGTAGTTCAAGTGATTCTGCAGGGAGTTTCAAGAATTTAGGAGAATTACCAGCTCAGAAAGGTAATTTCAGTATGAATATAATTGGGGTTACTAATCTCGATGAGTTTAACTCTGTCCTAATATGGTGTAAACCGTTTGACGTTGTTTTTACTTTTGCGACACTATCACCTGTTAGTTAATAATTAATTCATATATTAAAATATGTAGAGTACTCAAAATGCTTTTCTAATTTGAGTTATTTAGATAAACATGGCTGTCGAAGATCCTACACCCAAATTAGTTGCAATAGCTAATTTCGACAAAACTGGGGTAAAATTCTATAGTTACGGAATTTTTACAATTCCAATCCTACCTCTTTTGCTTTTAGTACTCCATGTTAGTTTGTTAAGTACAGGGCCACAAATTTATATTCTGATTTGGTTAATTGTAGTTGTTAGATTGATTCTATCCAGTGGAAAAGAGCATGACCCCGATTCTTCAAATATTGTATCAAGGGCACTCTACGTACTGATTGAATTGACTTTCGGAGTTAGAACGTCCAAGAAAAACACGCACCAATTCAGATTAGAATGGTTTATATTATTTGGAGGCCCAGCGATGGGATTCTTGCTATTCTGGATATATGCAAGTACAATACTGGTTGTTCCTGCATTAATCATTATAATTAATAGGAAATGGTTCCTTAGAACCGTCTTTAAACTTGCATTACTCCCTCGATCTGAATATTTTCTCGATGATCTTAAAGGAATAGTTGATGAAAAATCAGAACTCAAAATGAAAGAACGTCGGGAAGATCAAGAAAAAGAATTGCAATATCAATCTCAAAAAGAATATCTGCATTTTTACCCACCTAAAGCAAAAGGACGACTGTTTTCATATCTTTTCCTTCTATTGACTCCAATCATTTTTGTAGTTGTATTTTCAATTTTCCTAAGTTTGGTTCTTGATAATGATGTAGAAACAACAATTACAGAAACAGCAGGGATTACACTGGTATGGGGTTATATAGGAATTTTGCCATATCTATTCCTATCTTTGTTACGGGATTATAGGATAACAAAATTTGTATCTACGTCTTTTTCAGAATCTATTATTTCGACGCTGACAAGCACTTCAATTAATTATTTACCGATGTTCAATGGAGATTATTATTTTGAACAAAACTCAAGAGTATTAGATATGAACGATACTTACGGTATTTTTGAAATATTTAAGAATGGTCGCTGGTTCAATATATTTCTTCTTCCTCTTGCAGCCATATCCTTTATTTTCACTCAAATTTTGAGAAGAGCTGAAGAAAACAATCCTAATGCCTCACTTGATGCTGACCGGTTTCTAGGGGCGTTCAGTAATCAAATATTAGTTGAACAAAATGGGACAATGATCTTTTATTTGCTAATTCTATTACCAATATTAATTTCAATAGTTTTACCTCTACTGTGGGTATTGAAGGATTCTGAGTTAAAACGAACAACTTGGGAGCAAGATGAAGGCGGTGGTGAAAGAAGGGAAATAGCGGGCGTAGAAGATCTTGGTCAAACTCTAAATAGAATATTTGGATTATTTTTAGGATTCTCAACGATAACAGGTTTATCAGGTATTACTCGTGATTTGGTGGATAAGGATGCGAGTACAGCAGATATTTACATTATTGTTATTATTATGATAATTCTTGGAGGACTGTTAGTATTACCTGGGGTCTTATTTATGTCATATAGATATTTTTCACTAGGAGATCATGCAGCTGGAGTTAATTATCTTAGGTATAATCTTTCACAAAGCGAGTATATAGGCGTAGGAACTATAGTTAAAGGTTATGACGTTTTGTTAGATTTACCTAAACCTCTTTCAGCGATAATTAAAAAACAGGTTGATAAAAAATTAGATCCATAATATAGAAAACTCTATTTCTTAGTAAACGCTAAGCAGAAATCCTAGATTGAAAAATATTGCCTTGATAGGAAGTTATCACAAAAATTTCCGAAGATCAAAATCCTCAAATATCAGAATTTACTTGAAAGTCCAACCTAATTTAGAAATGGGAGATGGGGATATTAAGTGGAGAAATTTTATAGCTTTGCCTTGATTATTTTAATTTTAGCTTCGTTAAGTGGTATTTATTATTATAGTACTATAGTGGAAAATAACGAACCACAAACAGGACCCATCTGGAGATACAGCAATCAATCTAACGGCATTTCAATTCTTTTGAGTTATGAACAGCGTGAACCAAACGAAGAAGCATTCAATATTAACTCAGTTGACAATGAATTTGAGTCAACCTATGGTTGCCAAATCAATAATAGCTCTATGGGTCATTTTAATGGAGATGATAGCTTGTACATTGGATATTCATTGTCATTTGATTCTCCGATTTTAGATAGTAGAATAATAGGATCAATGTTAATGAATAGCAAAGAAGTTAATCAGTTTAATGCGGGTCCTAATAAATATGACTTTAACACAGATTGGGATATACAGAGATGGACAACGACTGGTATTCTGACAAAAAGTAATTTTTCTGCAGGATGGATTCTTTTCCAAAAAATTGATGAGGGACGTGTTACTGGACCTTTAAGTGGTGAAGGGCATTTATATATACAAATTTCAATTTTAGATACAAATTTAACTTTACTTTTTTTTGCTCAGATTTGTCGGGGCTGGATTGCATAATTAATGTTTTTGTAATCAGATCAATGTCCTCTTGGTTGCTAGATCGATTATAATTTTTTGCCTATTGTCTCTCTAATTTTTTATGTTCCACAGAAAGCGCTATTTCTTGACAAATTTATAATTGAAAAATAATTCGAATAATTAGTATTATGACTAGTATCATACGATAAAAATAATTTAACTGTAAAATATTTTTTATTATTAGATAAATAATTCGGATAAATACTATTGTAGTCTTACTCTGTTGGACGAAAGTAATAGTTCGATTATCTAATCGCTAGTATTCATTGATAAATTGCCTTAAAAACAGACATTCTGATATTAGAGACAGTTTGCTCGGTTGTGTTAGTCATAACGTTTATATTGATGTTGTGACTACTATTAATTTGTAACAACCTTTTCTTCTTCTTTTTGGGTGCTTTACAATTATGGAACCGCAAGAACCACAATCTAATCCTTACGACCTTAGCAACACCAATGCTTTTGGTCATTATACTAACGTAGCCACTTCGTTTAATAAGGGTTTGGAAATTTCAATTATGGAGTTAGCTGGCCAAAATAACAAATTACTCATGTCTGATGTAATCACAAAATTTGGCAATTATCCTCAAGTGTATAAATCTGTTAACAGATTACTTTTGGATAATAAAATTGTTCTCGATGAACTCGAGGAAAACAGCTACCCTATGAAAAAATACACCAAACAACTTATTACCCTTTCTGATCCAAGTTTATCTCAATGGCTTGACCTCGCTGCTCAACCCTGTTTAACTTGCTCAATCTTTAGTGAATGCGACATCAATAATCCGGTCTCACCCGCAAATTGTGAAGAATTCGAAGAATGGCTCAACGAAGAAATCGAGTTGGGCGATTAATAATTTTAAAATTAAAATAAACGAAAGTATTGGAAATTTATAGAAACAATCTAATTCATCAATTAAAACTTAGAAATCAACTAACTAATAATTTCAGATTACTATGTCTTATGATAAACGCGACCATTATTATCAGGAAGCAAAGCAAAAAGGATTGAGAGCTAGATCCGCGTTTAAGCTAGAGCAAATTCAAAAGAAATTCTATATAATCAAAAAGAAGGAAATTGTGGTTGATTTAGGTGCTGCACCTGGTGGCTGGTCACAAGTGGCTAGTAAAATAGTTGGCAAATCTGGAAAAGTTATTGCAGTTGATATAAATCATATAAAACCATTTGACATCGATAATATTTACATAATGCAAGCAGATATGCGTGGAAAGCAATTTCAAGTATTACTGAATAATATTGTTAAATCACCTGTTGATGTTGTAATTGCAGATTTAGCCAGTAATACAACTGGTAATTGGCATTTGGATTCAGAAAGACAGATTCATTTGGCAACTCTTGCATTCGAAACTGTGAAACTAATATTAAAAAATGATGGCAATTTTATTACTAAGGTTTTCAGGGGTCCAGCATTACAAGAATTTGAAGCTGAATTGAAAGGTAATTTTACAAATATCCGTCATTGGCGTCCACCTGCAACTAGGAAAAAATCTGCAGAAGAATACATTATTTGTAAGGGATTTATTAATGACGAGTAATACTGAAAAGGACTTTATATTTGACCTTAAATCAATCTCAGGACATATTAGCAATAAACTTGAACCACATGATTCCACAACCAAAATAATTGAAGAAGGAACAATTGAGTTCCAAGTGATGGATTCTTCCTCCATCTATGAAGCGCCAGCTTTCTTTAATCCTGTAATGGTGTTAAATCGTGACATTTCAATCCTATTTTGCGAAATTTACAAATCTCTAGTAGATCATAAATTAAGAATCATAGAACCTTTGGCAGGTATTGGAACAAGAGGAATGCGATTAGTTGCAGAATTAGGTGATGCCATATCTGAAGTGGTAATAAATGATTTTGATGAAGTTACTACCCAAATTGCAAACTTCAATATCCATGCACTCGGGTTGGAAGACAAAGTACTACAATTTAAACGAGAGGCAAAAGCTCTACTAACCGAATTAGCAGAGAATAGTTATAAATTCCATTATCTGGATTTAGATCCATTTGGCCCACCAACTCCTTTCCTTGATAGTTTGTGGCAAGTCTTGACATTATCTGCCTTTATTTCAATAACTGCTACGGATATGACAGCTCTTTGCGGAGTGTACCCCAATGCATGTCTTAGAAAATATGGTGCCATACCATTAAATAATTTTCATACACATGAGACAGCCGCAAGAATATTGATCGCAACCTCAGTATTTTCTGCTGCTCGACAGGGTATTGGAGCATTTCCCATATTTACATTATCAGCTGATCACTATGCAAAAGTATTCTTTCAAACAAGAAAGGGAAGAGGGGAAGCGAACAAAGCCACCGCACAAGTAGGTTACTCGTACACTTGTAAAAATTGCACTCAATTATATTACATAGCTGGTTTAACAACAAATCCACCGACCTGTTGTGCTGAATTGGATAAAGCCGGACCATTATGGACTGGAGACATCTTTAGCAAAGACTGGTGTGTTCAAGGGTTTGAAATTCTTGAATCAATAATAAATTCAGAAACTGAAACTAAGCGATTTCCATCAGCGAAAAGATTAATGAAGATATTACAAGAAGGAATTGATGCGTACGATCTTCATGGCTACTATGCCATTGATTTAATCAGTAGCAATTTGAGAGTTAAACAACCCAAATTCAAAATATTCAAAGAAGAAATGGAGAAAATGGGTTATCGGGCTGTTCAATCGAGATTCAGAAAACAATCGTTTCGAACAGATGCACCGGTTGAAAAAATCAGTGAAATATTTCAACAGGTAGCGGAAAAGGAATAAGCGTGGTAAAAGATTTTGAGTAACGATAAATCGATAATTATAGCGGGTATGGATGAAGCAGGAAGAGGCCCTGCCATCGGACCTATAGTGTTTGGACTGGTTTTAGTCACTAAAGAACAAGAAACCCTGCTAAAAGAAAAAGGTGTAAAAGACTCCAAAGCCCTTACACTCAAACAAAGAGAGCAATATAAGAAAGTAATAGAGGAAACAGTATTTGAATTTGCAACATTGCAGTTGAGTGCAGCTGAGATTGATGATCAAAGAGCACATGGAATTAATCTGAACCAGATAGAGGTTATCGCCTTCAAGAATTTGTTGAAACCCTATGTAGACAAAATTGATGAGCTTCAATTAGATGCCGCTGACGTTAATGAACAACGCTTTGGCAATAATTTCAAAGATATTTTTAATGGTAAAATTATATCAAAGCACAAAGGAGATTCTCTATACATCTCAGTAGGTGCAGCAAGTATATTGGCCAAAGTCCAAAGGGATCATGAAATTATCAGACTACAGGAGAATATGAACCAATTCGATCCCACACTCCCTAGTTTCGGAAGTGGATATCCAATGGACGCCAAACCTTTTCTTACAGCATATGTATCGAAATACAAAGAATTACCTGAAATTGCTCGTAAAAGCTGGAAAACCTGCTCAAATATTCTTAGAGAAGAACTTGACCCAAAGCAAACTTCATTGGATTGGTAGAAAATACTAACTCGTTATCCAAAAGCCACAACAGTGGTCGAAGGCATTTTTTTCCTTATCTGTCGTAAATCGATTGTATAAATTCTGAAATTTTTTTCTCCGCTGATACGCCATATGTCAAATTTAGGCAATTCTTTTACAATTGAGGTAATTAGATATAGATTCGCCTCACTACCACCGATAACATAAATTCCAGATCCCAATTCTCTACGCCGGGTCATCAAAATTGGTAATTGAACATGCCCCCAATATTGTTTAGGAATTTTTTCTTTTATCTGTTCAAGTTCTGATTCATTGAATTCGTGATAATGCCCGTCTCTTAATTTAACTCCAGGTTTATCTAAAAGAATGATTTTTCGTAACGTTAACACCTTAATTGGAAGATGAGAGTTTATGCTATCAATCTCGAATTTAATGGCTTTTGAGAGACGATCACTCATTTTAATTATAATATCTACTAAATTAATAATCTAATAATCTTCTGAAGTTGCTTAAATGAAAATGCATTCAACCAGCGTGTACAACCATTTTCAGAAAATGACTATCTCAATTTGTATGAAAAAATTAAATTGGAATAAATATTATGTAATATAGTATTCAGGTAGATAAAGACCATTCTTGGGAAATATGACATAATTATTAAAAGATTGCAAATAATAATACAGATTAATATTGGATTTTTTCATATATTAAAAGAAGTAATCATTAATTATATATTAGGAAGAAAACTTAATACAGGCAA
>JAAFKL010000135.1 GCA_021399405.1 Candidatus Heimdallarchaeota archaeon
AATTCATTACGTCAAACAATAGGAATTGTAAGTCAAGATACATTCTTATTTAGTCGATCAATTAGAGAAAACATAAGTTTTGGGAAGCCAAATGCTACAGAAAAGGAAATTATAACTGCAGCAAAAGCAGCAAAAGCACATGAATATATTATGCGGTTTCCAGATGGTTATGATACCATTATTGGCGAGAGAGGTATAACTTTATCTGGCGGACAACAACAACGATTGTCGATAGCAAGGACATTACTAATTAATCCAAAAATACTAATTTTGGATGATAGTACCAGCTCTGTAGATGCACATACCGAAGCTGAAATTCAACAAGCTCTTGAAACACTTCTCAAGAACAGAACCACAATTATAATTACTCAAAAAATTTCATCTGCACGCCTTGCTGATATGATATATGTTATGGATCATGGAAAAATTGTTGAAAAAGGAACTCATGATAAATTAAATGAGTTGCAAGGATTGTATTATGAAATATATAAAACTCAGGAAGATCCAAAAATTCGAGAGGAACTAATGATAATACTAGGGAGGTCTTCTAACTAATGTACATGATGGGTAGACAATCTGATAGAGAGAAACGTGAAAAAAAAATCTCTGACAAGGATCTTTTACGTTTTGCCTTGAGTTACATTAAACCTCATAAAAGAGGAGTCACAATTTCAATTATTTTAGTTATAATATCCTCCTTTATTGGATTATTACCTGAATTGATGATTAAGCAAATTATTGATGAAAATATTCCAAATAATGATAAGCAAGGGCTACTTACATCAGTTAGCTTGATGATTTTAATATATCTAGCTTCATGGGGTATCGGTTTCATTTATGCTTATTTTATTGTTAAAATAGGCCAAACAACAATTTTTACCTTACGTAATGACATGTATACCAAATTGCTGAATCAATCACAAAAATACTATGATAACAATCAATCAGGTAGAATTAATTCAAAATTAACAAATGATGTCGATACGCTCTCAAGTTTTCTTTCTTCGTCTTTGGTGAATCTGGTTGCTTCGATTTTTCAACTTTCAGGGATTCTCTTGATAATGTTTTATTTTGATATTACTCTTTCACTTATCAGTTTAGCTGTAGTTCCGCTTCTTTTTCTATTAGCGTATTTCATACGGGTTCCGATTAGAAATATATCAATGAAGCGTAGAAAAACTATTTCTGATGTTACCACGAACCTTGCAGAAAATATTTCAGGTGCACAAGTTTCAAAATCTTTCGCCAGAGAGAAAGTTAATCTTCAAGAATTTACTGCAGCTAACAAAGAGAACTATGAAGCGTCTGTTCAAGCAACTTCATTATTTGCAATTATTACACCTGCCATCGGTTTAATTTCAGCTTTGGGTGCTATGCTAATTTTAGGTTATGCAGGCTATCAAAATGCAGTGATAGGCTCAAATCAATATTCTCCGGGAACCATTGCAGTATTCATGGCATATCTCACTAGATTTTTTGGACCCATAATCACCCTTTCAATGTTTTATAGTGTATTCCAATCCGCTTTGGCATCGTTGGAACGGGTTTATGTATTTTTACATGAAGGAGTGACAGTTGAAGAAATCGAGAAAGCTGAAAAAATGAAAATTGTAAATGGATCAATCCGCTTTCGAGATGTTGATTTTTCCTATAAAGAAGATTTACCAATTTTTAGAAGCTTTAATGTCACCATAGAAGGTGGAAAAACACTTGCGTTAGTTGGTACAACGGGGGCAGGTAAATCCTCATTTGCCAAATTAATTTCTAGAGTTTATAATATTCAAAATGGATCAATAGAGATTGATAATCAGGATATATCGAAATTAACACTTAATTCTTTAAGAAATACAATTGGCTTAGTACCTCAAGAGCCAAGATTGTTTAATACTACAATATTAGAGAATTTAAGGTATGGTAATTCAGAAATATCACAAATTGATTTGAAACAAAAAATGAGTGAGATTGGATTTGATGAAATAATAAAATCATTGCCAGAAGGATATGACACTATTGTAAATGAAGGAGGAAAACGATTATCTCGTGGACAACGTCAACTAATTGCTTTTGGAAGAGCTTTGATAAAGGATCCAGATATATTAATTTTGGACGAGGCGACAAGTAACCTAGATCCAATTGGAGAGTTAAGGATCCAGAAGGCATTGAAAAATATATTACCAAATCGAACGGCCATTATTATAGCACATAGGTTGTCAACAATAAGAAGTGCAGATAGAATTATAGTTTTAGAAAATGGCGAAATTATTCAAGATGGAGATCATCAAACTTTGGTTTTTGAAAAGGGAAAATATCAAGAAATGTATTTGAAGCAAGTATCTGAGATACTTGAGGATAAAGAATTGAAAGCCAAATTGCTAGAGAAAAGCAAATGATGTATTATAATTATTTGTTTTATCAATTTTTTTATTTGAAATTGTTATTAGAGATTTATTGAATTTGATAGAGAATTAATATTATTTAGAAATGATTGAGCAAGGATTATTTATTTCTAAGGTTTGTTCTTATCAATATTGCGACAAATGATATTGCGACAAAGACGGAGAACAATGAGAAAGGTGCGGCGTCATCTGCACTATCATTATAGACACGGGTATCTTGAGGTGCTGCTGCATTTGGAGTTGCGCTAGTATAAGTAGTTGCATCATATTTTACTTCACCTGCGTCAACTTCTGTATCTGTCAAGTTAGGAGCTTTTGGTTCGTTCTCAATGACAATTGTAAGCCCTGTATAATTTGGAACAACTATTCCATATTCTACTGCAATATTAACGATCTGATCTATTTTGGCCTGATTACTAGGATCTGCAATCACCTGAAGTAGTAACTTGTTAATACTGTTGTGAGCCCAGATAAGCTCAACATGTGGATTGTTTGCAGAAGTAGCACCTGCTGAGTTTATGTAAGTCATATCGCCATCTGAATAGAGGATTTTGGTTGTAATTTCCAAAGTGCCATCATAACGACCGGTGCTCATAATTTCTGTACCATTGAATAATGCGCCTATCAGAGAAGTAGGATTAGGTTGGATATCGATTGCTCCTTTGTATCCCATTGAAACACCTAGCGCTACAGGTACAGCGAAATTCTCGTAGAACAATTCAAGTTTTTGAATTGCTTGATCTCCTGGAAGAATTTTTGTGAATAATCCATTTGTTTCAAAGGCAAGAGATCCCATGAGTCCTTCATCAGTTCCCTCACCAAAGGCGATTGAGAATATGGGGATATCTTCCACATTAGCTATTTTTACATTGTTTAGAATATTTGATGTGGTCGTTTCACCAGCGGTTGGAGCACCATCGGAGAGAAATGCTACTGCTTTGGCAGTGCTTGTTCCTGAAAAAGTGCCAAATCCATCAATCAAAGCATCATTAATATTGGTTCCACCACCAGCGGACAAATCATTTACCCATGATTTAGCTGAATTTTTGTTTGAATCGCTTGCAGTATCTGATTCCGTCCACAGCGGTTTGGATGATGCGGCGAATGCAACAACATTAAATTGATCATCGCCATCTAAAGTATCAATCATTGCTTTAAATGCCTCTTTAGCCTGGTCAAGAGGATTTCCACTCATAGATCCTGAAACATCAATGACAAATAAATATTCTCTAACTTCTCTATCATAGATATCATATATTTCTGGGGCAAATAGATAGGCAAAGAAAGAATCGGTGCCATTGTTTGATGTAATGAGTTTACCACCTGCATTTAATCCATTTAACGAATATATGGCGTGAATTGAATCTGATAATGAATAAGCTGTGGAAGTGTAAGACAATCTTATCCCATTTGCAATTGAAGATTTTGCATATGTTGCACCTAATCCCGTTAATCGATTACTAAGTAATGTTGAAAAGGATGAGATGATATCTAATTCAATTGAAAAGTCCAAAATATAAGATTGAATTGGCTCATAAATATTAAGCTCATAGGCACCACGGACTCTTGTAATATAACCTTCAAAATACGCGTCCAAATAAAGTAAAATACCTGCTTTTACATTGATTTCGAAAGTGTAGACTTCATCAAAATAAGTGACTAATACTGCACTCATGTTTGCACTAATTGAATCATTGAATATTTGCTGTGCTTGATTTATAGGATAGACTTTACCCCAGTAGACATCATTTCCCATACTTGCTGATACATTACTAAGCAATAGTGGAGATGGTGAATTCATATCAAACTGCATCAAAGTATCTGATTCCGAAGCTTGATTGTCGAAGACTAATGAATAGGTAATATTAGCGAAATTATCATTAATTTCTCCACCAATATCAAGTGATATTGGTTCCATTCCTGCCTGTCCACTTGCTTGCTTAATATCTGCATTAAGGAAGATAATTGACATCAGGACAATAGTTAACAAAGTAATACGATAAACACGTATCATGATTTAATTATGGTCTCGATTTATGATTAAGGTATTTTTGTCTTTGGACACACATAGAGAAAATCACCTGTAGAGGGTTTAATTTTCAAAAAATTGATGAAAGTTGATGAAAGATTGAATTTGGACATTTTCAAGGGTTTTAAGGTAAATGTACTCCACATTCCATGCAGAATTGGCTAAGATCTGTGTTAAGGGTTCCACAACTTGGACACAATTTTGCCGAAATCGGTGTGCTCCTTGATTTCGTAAGTTCTGAGTTAGTAATTTCTATTTTCTTTCGAGGAATAGATCCCGATGAGACAAACCTGTTTCTTGATCTCCTTTGGAAAAATAACACCCCCACTCCTAATAGTATTAAGAATGAAACAACCAATGCAGATGAAGGAATAACATTTGGTTCTGGTGGTGTTGTGGTTCGTGGTTCCACACTTGTTGTTATATTTATTTCATTGTCTATAAATTGTTCAGGTTGTGAAGTAATAATAACAGCCTCATCCGCTATTTCAGATACAACATCAACTTCATGCAAAAAATGCCATCTGTCATCTGTTGAAGGATCAGTTGAGAGAGATACATCTTCTCTGAAGGTTGAGCCAATTAATATATTAAAATTTGTATAATATTTTGTAGAGCTATCTGTGGCTGCATATTGGAATTCTGTACTGTCAAATTGAAAGAGAGAATCCGCTTTGTCAAAATTTTCAAAAAGTTTTCCTAAAAAATGGGAAGTTACGATTGTAAGACCTTCATTATTCACTAAACTAACATAAAGAAATATATCGTGAAAATCGTTTACGGATGAAGCAAGACTAATAACCTTGATTCCAACTGTGATTTCAAAATCTTCTCCTTCTAAGATAGTGAATCCCTTGGAGGAATTATAATTATCACTTTCCATATAGTATTCGTATTGTGATCCTCCATCTGATGTTAAATTTTCAATAAATAGAGTATCCGATGTAACAGGGGTGACAATATTAAACATTAGCAAAATCACAACCCAAAGAAAATTGTAACGTGGCACCGATTAATTATATGCACTGAATCCTTATTAAAGTTATATTATCCATATTGGCACAAAGAAAAATGAGGAAAATTAGATCATTTTGTAAAGTAAAAGCAAGAAGATTGCGGATAGCCCGCACTATACGAAATTTATTTATTTATTTATTATATGAGACTATCAATATCAATACTGTATGTTATAACAACAGCTAGAGCAGCGATTATAATATAAATGAGATATGTGAATAGTATTGAATTGCTGAATAGTCGATGTCTCTTTTTAGGTGCATCCAGATAGTCGCCATCTTTTACTTCAACCCGGGAAGGTGTATTATCATACTTAACCAAAGATAATCTTGTACCTACAATCAAGGCGTAGTAAAAGAAAAATAAGTAAGCCATAAATTTTTGATATGCTTCTACCGGGTATTCACTGAAATATGGAACATCACCGACTGCTACTATCTCCAAATTGTCCAAAAGGCTTACTGTTACATTTGCTAAAAGAGCTAGGATTAAGAGGTAATCCAAAAATATCAACTTAGAAGTCCTGTATGGTAAATCCTTTGCAAAAGTTATTCCAATTAACCAGAAAATGCTTGCGAGTGAAATAAGTAAATAGAGTGAAAAGGCCCAGAAATGATGATTAGAGAGAATATCGGTATTTTCAACACTTAAATCGACTAGGCCTACACCAACTAGGAATGGACCTGCAAATGCACCAAAGGTTATTGCAAGGAGAAATGAACCTCGTGAGATCCTACTTTTGTTTCTCATTTGGCGATATGAAAATGGGAAAAATGGGATCATAATGAATCCTGCGAAAATCAGAGATAAATTGAAAATTTCAGGATTTACGGGAGCATAAGCTTGCTCTGTAGTCCCATCGTTATGTGTCTTGAGATAATCGTTCCTAACTCCAAGTTCTGAAAAAAATTGTTCCAAAAAGTCATATCCACCAAGAACGGTATTATAATCAAATACAGCCCATAGAGTACCAAAAATAAAGATAATACCTGCAATAAATCCGCTTACAGGAGGAATAAAATCGGCAAATTGCCTTTTGTTTTTATCCCATTCATAATGAGTCATGATATTTCGTTCTTAGTAAGATTTAAAAGAATATTTTGGGCGAGAAATATAAAAGCTAAATATCTTTTTAATTATAGAATTTATTTATCTCTAATTTTAATCTATCTAATGTGAAGGTTTCTAATTCTTAATAACTATATAATAAATAGTATTCATGTTATGAGTGAATTTTTTATTGTTCGATTAACACCAAATCAGAGTAAAATGCAATCAAATATGGAAGAAAAGGCCTTGCTAGGAAAGGGTCATGGTGAATATATTGAAAAATTAGTTGAAAACAAGTTTATCAAGTTTGGTGGTCCGATTGATGGTAAACCAGGAGGGATGTTGATTGTTTCTGCAGAGAGTAAAGAAAATGTGGAGAACATTTTCAATGAAGATCCAATGATCAAGAATAATTATTTATTTGTTGAAGTAAATAAGTGGACTATCAGCCACGGTATGCTTTAGTAAATTAGGATCCCATCTACTTAATTGTAAATTACATAAATGGAAGATATTTATAAAAATATGGGCGAAGGGGGATTTGAACCCCCGACTACTCGGTATCACAAGGCAAATTCTACGTAGAGAAGCCTCTATGAGCCAAGTGCTCTAACCAGGCTGAGCTACTCGCCCAAAAGTCAATATTCGACACTTCAGCCTTAATCCTATGATGATTTTAACTTGTTTAAATTATGCGGTTAAAACAACAATCAATATTGCATTAGAATTCTATGATTTAGTCATTTTATGATATAGTAAGTTTATTTGGAAGATTAGATTTATAACAATTTTGACTACATTTTAGCTAACAAATTGACTAGACAGTATTTGCTCCGTCTCTCATGGCAGAAATTATTTTATCTGAGTTTATTTATTGAAATCAAAACCATTAGACCAGTACTTGAAATAGCGAAAGATTGTAAGAATGAAAATCCTAATTCAAGAAATTCGTCAGAAGTTTCAGATGAATCACTGTTTGCAATTGCTCCCCATTCAGAGGGTAAGGTTGAGTAATCTACAGATACTTGGGAATTACTAAATGTCACTAATGTTGTGAAAACATTTGTTGATGATAAATTGATCATTGGAAACGAAACTATCATTGATCCGTTCACTAATGTTTCCAAGGTTTGATTCAAGAAAAGAACAGAAAACGCATATGATAAATCAGTTAGTCCTTGCGCATAGGTTGCAATCCCATAATCATCTGTACAGGCTAGGTCAATTGGGAGATTGATAAATGATAATGTGAAATTTGCTTCAGATTTCCCAAAATCCGGACAGCTACTACTACCAAATGGTATCTCCACTTCGTTATTTGCAGAATTCCATAATTCACCGTCAATTTGGATTGTTAATTGTAGTCCTTGATATGTTTTATTTTGGTATGAAATAAATTCTGAATATTCACTCCATACAACCTCTATATCTGTAACAGCGGTTTTAGAATCAATTATTTGTCCACTCGTTTGCAAAGTTGGAAGGAAAATCATAATTAATGTAAGTAAGACTAACGCTTTTTTCATATCACATATATCTCTTCTAATATCATAAAGTCGTTTGTGTGTACCACCACATGTTATCCTTTGAAAAATAAATAGGAATTGTTAAGATTGTGCAATTAGTTATTCCTTTAATCTTGGATTAAGAGCATCACTCAGTGCATCTCCGAAGAGATTGATAGATAAAACAAGGAAAAATATTGCAAACCCGGGCATCAATGCTTGTTCGGGATGTTCACTCAATTTTGGACGTGCGATATTGACTTGTATGCCCCAACTTATTGTATTTGAAGGATCTCCAAATCCAAGAAATGCCAATCCTGCTTCAGCTAAAATCCCTCCGGCAACAAATAAGGCACCAATTACAATAATAGGTGTTAATACATTCGGAAGAACGTGAATAAATAAGATTCGATTACTACTGGCACCCATTATCTTCACAGCATCAATATATTCTAAAGAACTTACCTGTTTTACATTTGCAGTAACTAAGCGAGCTAACCCTGCCCATCCGAAAATACCAATAAGAATTGTTATTATCTGGACATGGGTGAGGGCATCTATTGCATCAGCTTGACCTAAATCAACCAATCTTAGTAAGATTAGAGCGATAATTAAGAATGGAACAGCGAGAAACAAATCTGTGATTCTCATTAGCACTTCTTCTGTTTTCCCCTGATAATATCCTGCATACAGTCCTACAATTACTCCGATAATTAGTGCAATCGCAGTAGACAAGACTCCAACAGAAATTGAAGTTTGAGATCCCGCAAGTAAACGAGCAAATGAATCCATACCTCTTAAATCTGTTCCACTAGGGTATTTCAAAGTTGGAAACTCACTAGCTCCGCCTCCAAATCGCCTATCATGACCTGGATCGGTGGTGATTGGTGAGCTACCCATTAAAACTGGATAAATAATAGCAATGAGAATATTTAGAGAAATATAATAGAATGAAATTACTGCTACTCGATTTCGTCTTAACCTACCATAAACTATTCCCCATTGGCTTTGAGAGATGTCTCTCTTTGCAATCTTGAGTCTATCAGAACTTTCTTCTTTCAAAGAAATTACAGGTGAATGTTCTATGTCTTTGTGTGATGTTTGAGCCATAATTTGACCTCATAAAAGTGAAAGCTAATAATTGAAAAACTTCATCCTAATTTATTTTTAAACAAATATAAACCATTAGACATTTACTTATTATTGATCTAATTTATTAGCCAATAGAGTTTACTCAACGAGTTTTTAATTATATTACCTATTCTTTCAATCTAGGATCCAACGCATCTCGTAAACCATCGCCGAAGAGATTAACACATAGAACGAGAAAGAAAATTGCAAAGCCAGGGATTAAAGCCTGCTCTGGATGCTCATTTAGTTTAGGACGGGCTAAATTTACTTGAATTCCCCAACTTACAGTATTTGTCGGATCTGCAAAACCTAAAAATGCCAATCCCGCCTCAGCTAAAATCCCTCCTGCCACAAATAGTGCACCAAGAACAATAATAGGTGGTAATACATTTGGAAAGATATGGACAAATAAGATTCGTCTGTTATTGGCACCCATGATCTTAACGGCATCAATATATTCCAAAGCTGTAACCTGTTTCACGTTAGCAGTTACTAATCTAGCCAAACCTGCCCATCCAAATAAACCAATAAGAATCGTAATTATTTGTACATGAGTAAGAGATTCTATTGCATCGGCTTGACCAAGATCAACTAATCTAAGGAGGATAAGGGCAATAATGAGAAAAGGGACGGCAAGAAATAGATCTGTTATTCTCATCAGAATTTCCTCAGTTTTTCCTTGATAATAACCAGCATACAAACCTACTACAACACCAATTAGTAAGGCAATTATTGTTGATAATATACCTACTGTCAATGATGTTTCTGAGCCTGAGAGAACTCGAGCAAAGGAATCCATACCTCTAAGATCGGTACCTCCTGGATATTTGAGACTTGGAAATGCATTGGCACCTCCACCAAATCTTCTGTCGTGACCGGGCACTGCACCAACTGGATTGAAACCCATCAATATTGGATATATAAAGGCAATTAATATATTTAATCCAATATAATAGAACGCAATTACGGCTACACGATTTTTTTGCAATCGTTCAATGGTAATTCTCCACTGACTTTGAGATATATTCCGTTTTGTAATTTTTATTCGTGGATGAACTTTCTCTTCTTTGACAACTGAATCTTTACTTGAACCGCTTTCTTCATAGCTAATCTGAGCCATAATATTTCCTCCATGAGTGAATTACTCTGGTCGAATGAAGTCCATTTGCAGTTCCGTTTTTAATATGTACCCTCAACGAATTGAGCGAAGATATCCTTCATTTGACTTAAAACAACCACATCTTAAACACTTATAATATTTTATAAGAAAGAAATTTGAAATTAATAGCATTGAGAGTATTTTAAATGGGAAAATTCGAAAACACGAAAGTAATTGATGGGGGTGACCAATTATTGTTAACAACCAAATCATTTAACTAAGATGTGTAGTAACGCAAATAAGATGGATTTCTGTGAGAATTGCGATGCACTACTGATTCCTCAAAAAGTGTCTGGAGTAGTGGTTGCTAAATGCCCAGATTGTAATTGGGTAAAAGAAAATGGAAAACTAACTAAAATTTCTTTCACCAATGATACCTCAAATAAAGATCCTGAGGGTGGAAAAATGTTGGTGTTGGAAGATGACGATGGTTTTGTAGCTGGAAGGCCCAGAAAAGAAATGTATTGTAATAATTGTGATTCCCATCAAGAAATTGAGTACTGGGAAATACAGACAAGAAGCGCTGATGAAGCACCTACGAGATTTTTCAGATGTACTAACTGTGATAAAAATTGGCGTGAATACGATTAATTATTGCAAGATAGTTTATTATTAATAAATCCTTCAATTAATATCAGCAATGAACAATTGAAGTAAATGATTATTTAAATTGAAATGAAGGATATCAAAATAATTAGATAATGGCGAATAATATCTCAGTATAGCTCGTCATAGAGAAGGTTTACAATAATGAAATTATTATTACAAGAAGCCAAATTAATGAGATTGTTAGTTGATGCCATGTCAGCTGTCGCCCTCGAAGTGGCAATCGAAATAGGTGAAAATGGGTTTAGGGCTCAAGCTAGGGATCAGGGATCTACGTGGGCTGTAGATGTATTTATTCATAAGGATGAATTCTCAACTTGGGAAGTAGGGGATAAAATGACTTTTATGATAGATCTCAAGGATTTCTCAGATTTTGTTAAAACGGCAAGAGCAAATGATGAATTAATTATTGATTATAATGAAAAAGAAACACTTGATCTGACACTTGAGTCAAAAGAAATTACTAAAAATCTATCTTTAAGACTTAGGGATGTTGGTGATTTCAAATTCATGAGAATAACTGAAAGACCATTTTTTACTACAGTAGAAATAAAGAGTGATCTGTTTAGCGAGGCCATAAAAGCTGCTGAATTAGGTGATGAACATGTCACGATGACATTATCAAAAAGTAAACTGTACTTTGAAGCAAAGGCAACATCAAGAAAGGCTGAAGCTACTATTAATTTTGCAGATAATGATAGTATCAGCATCCTAGAATTTCAAGATGGTGAATTTACTGGGCGTGATGGTCAAACTCATCCTATCCCTGATACACATACTTCTACATTTGGTCTTAAGTATCTAAAACATATCTCAAAGCTAGGAAAGGCAGATAATTCATTTAAAGTTTCGATGTCTCATCAAAATCCTTTGAGAATTATTATTTATCCAAAGGGAGAAGAAACATCATACGTTGCATTTGCAGTGGCTCCACGTGTCCGAGACAGTGATGAATAAATTAGCATAACAGGTAATTAACCATGAGTATTTACGATCACGTACTTAATGCATGGAAAAGAGAACGGCAAAGTACCGAACTTTTAGAACTAGAACCTGAATTTTACACCAAATGTCGAGAATATATCCATCATCTTGAAACCCAAGCGAATAATGACCAAGATCAATTAATGGCAAAATTATTTAACAAACGCTGGATTAGAGTTAATTACTTAATAAATGATTTTTTGACAATTAGAATGCAAAAGCAAATTCGAGATATATTGTCGGGAACTGATTTTCCTAAAAAATTACCAATTGAAGAGGATGAGATTCGCAAAAAGTTACAAAAACAATTAGCCTCATTTAGAAACCGTGTATTAGGAATAGAGAGTCAGGAAGAGCACCAAGCAGATGAAGACATAAATGAAGAAGGATATACGGCTGTAGTATTTACTCAGAATGATAATTATGAATCAGTGGGTTCAGATCTTAATACGTATGGACCTTTTGAGAAAGGAGACGTAGCAATTATCCCTAAGGCAAATATGAGAAATTATCAAATGAGATCCAAAGTTGAAGAAATTGATATCGATTTTAATAAAGATTAATCTAATTCAATAAAGAAGAAAGAAAAATCAAGTTTATTCTAATACTTCTACGATCTCAGCAGTTATTTCGGCTTTACCAGAATGAGGTTGAGCAAGGACTTCGTTACAATCATCAGATGAACAAACAACTTGAGTCTTTGCATGATTGAAAACTACTGTCTCTGTTTCACACTCGGGACATTTAACCTTAACAAATTTGCTGTTTGGTTCTTGTGCTAATTCCATAATTCAATTCCTAGATACTTCCAATTAAAGGTATAGATGAATACCTTACTCAAAAAGTAATCGCGGCATTATAAATCGTGGAATTCATGATCTTCTTTATCTTGAATTAAAAAACTATTTTCTAATTAATTTAGAAGTTTCTAAAATCTATTCAAGATAAGACTTAATTATTTTTATAATAAAAAAGGTATATTAGTCACCGCTTACTTGGTGATAATTACAGGGATTAAATGTCATTAGAAGTAACCCCCATAAGATTGATAATGTTCACCTCTGAGGACTGTGTATACTGTCCTCCTGTGGAAGAAATTGTCAAAGAAGTGGTTGGTTCAGGTATGCAAGAACTGGTTCATGTATCAACAATAGATGTGCAAGATGATCCAGATACTGCTTCACAGTATGAAATCATGGCCCTTCCATCGTTAGTGATAAATGAATCAATTGTATTAGAGGGAGGAATGGATGATGATTCAGTGAGGGATTTATTATGGACTACCCTCATGAGCCATGCTCTAACCACTGAAAAGGCTTTAACCTTAACGACTAATTCATTATTAGCAATTACAATGAACGCAATGGATTCTCTACAGGGAAATAGAATTCTTCGACCTTCAGTTGGTGATTTTGCCCACGTAGGAGTATATCAGCAATATCTATTGAGTTTATATAGTCTAGATCCATTGATTCCATTTTTGCTTTACAAAGCAGGTTATCAATTAGGAATGGTAGGAATGATGCACCACGTCTTAACGTTGCTTCATCCACCACTTGGGAAAACTTCTAAGCCAAAATCCAAATTCAAACATTTAGCCAGAGCTTTAGAATTATATTTTACTGATAGAGATTTAATTCCTACTCAACTTGCCTCAGAGGGAAAAATTGTTGGATTTGATGATTCTACAATTGTACTCAGAGTACATGAACTTGCATCTGCTTCTATAAAGATAGATGTAGGTGAACCTATGTGTGGTTTTACTGCTGGTCAATTAGCGGGTGTAACCGCAGTCGTCATGGGTGAAGTAAATGGAATGGTCAAATGTGTTGAAACTGACTGCATGGCTAATGGTGCAGATTACTGTTCATTTACCATATCGATAACTGAACAATCACCAATTTCATTACCGCCTTTGGAAACTCAAGAGGAACGTGCTGAACGAAGGCAGAATTTTTACGAAGTTATCCATGAAATGACAGGTTTGATACAAGACAGTCAGATCATGAGAAAAATCCAAAGACCCAATGCACGTGATTTCATCCATATATCTGTTCTACAACCCATTATTGTCTCTCTAAAATTTTTAGATAGATTATCTGGAACGATTTTATTTAATGGAGGAAAAGAACTAGGTATATTTGGACCAGGAAAAGATTTACTCTATCGTCTTGTCCAAGAATCTGCCGTCCAAGTACCACTTGATTTCGATTCGGGAGTACAATTGTTATACGAGTACTTATCACATCCATTAACATCCCTAGGGAGAGAATTTGGAAAAATCCATCTTAAAAACAATGGTGATGCATCTTACACACTTGAAATACAGGATAATGCGGCGATTGCAGGTATGTCTACAGCAGCCTTAGGACACACATTCTGTGATTTTCAAGCAGGTTTCTTTGCTGGAAGATTGCATATTTTAATTGGTGTAAATCCATTTGTTAAGGAAATAGAATGTCAAGGAACTGGATCTGAGACTTGTAAATTCATAATTAAAACAAGGTAACCAAATTATCATATCTTGAAAATTATTCACAAAATAATATTTCATTATTTAATTACTAGATCGTAAATCAATTTATACTTGATGGATTCAGTGAAAACTATAGTATGTCAAGAAGAGTGCGTCGAACAGTTAATGACATGGATGATCTTCTTCCAAACGAGCTGATTGAGACTACAAGTGCTTCCACTACAGCAGATTTAGTTACAATTGTTTCAGAGTTAGAAAATCAGATGGAAGACATGGTTGATAAATATGAGAAACAAATTAATGAGCTGAGTAGCAGATTAGAATCTATCGAAAATGATTTCAAACAGGTTGTTGAGGCACTAAAATCTGGTGGCGCATAACTATTATATCGAAATAAAATAGTGAAACTATATATTCTTTTAATTACAGCTTAAAATAGACCAAAATCACAACAGTTATAGTCTAGGGTAGACTCTTTTTTAATGTGTATGATTAGTCTTGAATGCGCGATCAAGATTAATTAGTCAAACCGAGGTCGATTGTAGTGAGTATTGGTGAAGTCGATCGTCAAACACTTTTGAATATGGTAGAAGATGTCGCTGGGCCGGAGGTTCGCGAGGTAACAATTGTACTACTGACCCATAAAGGTGAATTAACTGACGAAATTATTGCAGAAGAACTTAATATAAAACTTAATCAGGTCCGTAAAGCATTGTACAAACTACATGATTTGGAACTTGCAGATTTTAGAAGAATAAGGGATAAAACGACCGGCTGGTTTATTTTTTACTGGAAACTTCACCCTGAAAAGATTAGGGACCTTGTAAGTACAAAGCAAAAGAATGTACTGTTAAGGATACAATCTAGATTGGGTTATGAAGAGGGTAATATGTTCTTTAGTTGTTTAACTCCAGGATGTACTAGAGTAACTTTTCAGTCAGCTATGGAACAAGATTTTATCTGCGAAGTTTGTGAGAAACGACTGGAATCATATGATAACGCTCGTATCATCTCTGTTTTACGTAAAAAAGTTGATCAATTAGAAGGAATCCTTCAATTAAAACAAGAACAAACTTAATCTGATTTATCTAATTCTTTCTCAAGATCTTTCAGATCTTTTTGTAGATCGCTCGTATCTTCTTCTTTATCAGTAGATTCAGGAGTGGTAACAGTTGTTGCTGCTGCAGTAGGTAGATCACCGTGAGATTCACTTTCCATCTCCAATTCGAGTGCAGCTAATTGATCATCAATGCCATCCACCATCTCACCATCAAGATCAATTTCCAAGCCACTCACATCAGATAAAGCTTCTGACATAAAGCCTATTCTTTCTCGTTGATCCTCCATATCTGCCATAGTACGTTCAACATCCATTGGACTTACTTGAGCTAGACTTTCTTCAACAACTTGACTTCCAATTTGTAGGGCTTCAACAGTTTCTGCTGTTGATGTTGCGGTCGAGATCGTATCAATTTGAGTACTTATGTTTAAGCTCATATTCTGAACTTGATTATACTTTTGTAGATACAAACTACTTCTTGTTAGGGCTTGTTTAGCCCCAATTTTGTTTCCTGACCTCAACATGGTTTTAGCCACAGATTTTTGTTCATCTGATTTTCTTATGAGATTTCTCCCATCCACTTCCAAAGAATTGAGCTGTTTTTTCAATTTTTGAATAGCTTCTGCTTTCTCATCCTTTGATCCTTTTGACCCTTTTCCAAATAACCAATCTTTAATTCCCAAAATTACTCTTCCTCCTTTCGAAGTGATTCAATTTCTTTTTCTAGTTCGGTGGTGGCTCCAGTTGGGATTGGTAAGCCTGCCGATGCAGTTAATCCTGCTTCTACACCATACTCATTTAAGAGATTATCAATTTCACCTTCATCTGTATCAGACTCAAACATCGTATCCATGCTATCTTCCATTATTTCAGAAGTTTCTTCAATTCCATCTAGTGCAGTTTGCATATCCCCAACTAAATGATCAATTTCAGGTAGATTTAATGCCTGATTGGCATTTATTAGAGATTTTGCTACGCCTTTCATTTCTGAGGCAATATCTTGGACGGCCTCAGCCCTTTCCAGTTTGAAAATTAAGCCATCGATCTTACTTGTAAGACCTTGATATCCACGAGCCCATTTTCGAGATCTTACAGTATCTTTCGCGTACATCCTTGCTGCTTGCATATCTCCTTTTTGAATAGCATTTCGAATTTTCCGTTCTGTTTTTCGTTCTGTATTTTCTAATTTCTTCATAGAACGAGTTAATCGTCTGCTCACAACTTTAAGATTTAGAATATGATCACGATTAGATCGTTTACCAGTATTTCCGCTGACTAGCCAATT
>JAAFKL010000136.1 GCA_021399405.1 Candidatus Heimdallarchaeota archaeon
GGGGACCTCATGGTTTATTTTCCAATCTTTTTAATTGGAACTATTGGTGTGTCAATGGGGACCACATGGGGGTATATATTATATTCCGCAGCAGGTTTAATGGCAATTTACTTCAGTATCATCTTCTGGGTTGCAGAACGCAAATATACAATATCAACAAATGGTCCGATAATGTATTACACATTTTTCTGGGGTTTCTTTATGTATTGGGGAATTATAGCATTTGCTTACTCTATGATAAGAATTGAAAACATAAAACCATGAGAATGGAAGAACTGAGTATTATGGTCAAATAGTTTCAGTTAACCCGTTCTTTTTTACTTAATTTTTGCAAATCCTCAGCTAGTTCACCGAGGAGCTCACTAATATTCATATCTTTATGAGCTGAAATTATCATATGTTTTATGTTTAGGCTTGGATCATCAAGATATTTTGAAACAAGTTTGTTTAGAGCTACTTGTTGTCCTGTGTCAACTAGATCTGCTTTCAAGCCAACTAAATATTTAATGGTGTCATCAAATCTTTTGTGCTTTTTTGCTACATCTAGCCACTTATCAATTTTCTGAATTGAAGCTGCATCACCCGCATTATAGCAGAATAGAAATGCTGATGCTCCATGGACCATATCATCAAAAAGTCCACTTGACAAATAGTGATCTTGTCCAGCCAAATCCCATATCTGAAGTTTAATATTATCTTTGATCACATTAACTAAATGGAAATCTAGACCACGAGTACTTTGAATTGCAGGATCTACAAGGCCTTTAGATAATCTAACCATCAACGTTGTTTTTCCAGAACGCGGAGTTCCCAGAATTGCGATTTTATGCAAAGAGAATTTTTGAGACATTACATTATTTTCTTAAATCTAAAATATATTATGTTTGCTAATAAAAGTGCGAGGAAAATAATATTTTGTTACATTAAATGACAATTAATGTAATCTCTCAATTCATTAATAGAAGTGGAATTGCCACGTACGAAAATCGTATTTATTCTTTAGATTATCAGCGAGGAAATTTAGGTATATCCAAATTGGCAATGTTTAAGTTCAATCTCGAGTTGTGTTGCTTGGATTCAAATTTCTATTTTTTACATGATGAAAAAATACCTCGAAGTATACAAGCTATGAAAAACAACATTTTATTAGTAAAGGGTCTTAATTATCAATAATTCTAATGCTGAGGTTGTCAGCAATAACATTACCAAAACGTATACAGTAGTTAATTTTAGTACTATTTATGAAAATAATAAACCGATTAATTATTTACAATTCTAGTAGATCAATTCTTGTAATCTACATTGTCTATCATTTTAATAAGGATAATAGTTACTTATCTAGTATGGCAGTACAATTATTTAACAGCAAGACACAAAATCAACAAATCAATAAAAGAGAAAATACATTCTATTCTATTGTATCCGATAAACAAATTGGTTTTGAAACAGATTTTGCCGAGGAATCTAGAACAAATTCAAGTTCGTATAATGATGATAAAATCAATATCAAACCCAAATATATTGCAGATATTCTTCATCATCAGCATATTCTAAAACTAATTAAATAGCTTTGTTTTCAATAATTATTATAATCAAGCGTTTAATATTTCTAAAATTCTACAAAAGTTTGTTTTACTCACATTTTTTGAGGAACCACTGAATATCTATCCACTCTCGATCATTGTTCGATAATATAATTTAAGTTAGTTAATTTTTCAATTCGCACATAATGAGTGAACCACATAATCCGGGTCTCCCTTTTGAATCGTTTTTTACTAGTGATTTCGTTGATGGGATTGTAGAAGTACCAAGCTCTATAATGGTAATAATCGGTATGGTATTAATTGCCACATATATTTTGATGAATCAACTTATTGCACCCTGGTTTGAACGGAAGGTTATGGCCAGACAACAGGGCAGAAGAGGTCCTGTTCATGTGGGTTGGAGAGGTACACTTCAAATCCCTGCGGATTTATTAAAACTTCTCTTTAAGGAGGATATTCGTCCTGCAGGTGCTGATCGAGTGGGTTTTACTCTATCCATCTTTCTAGTTGGAATAACTGCAATCATGAGTTTCGCTCCTCTACCTTTGGGTGGGAAAGGATTACTTGCGGGTAATTTCAGTATAGGTATTCTCTACATATTTGCAATTTTCAGTATTTTTCCCCCTGCAATGTTAATTGGTGGTTGGGCTTCAAATTCAAAATATGCATTACTAGGTGGATTTAGAAGTGCAGGTCAACTAATAGCCTACGAAATCCCTATGTTTATCTCAATCCTAGGAATTATTGCAGTTGTGGGTTCATTTTCACTATTAGATGCCACGGAGCATCAGATGGAAAATGGATGGTTCATTTTCAGATTTTATGGAGCTGGCTTAGTAGCTGCATTTATTTTCTTCCTTGCTGGTTATGCAGAGACAGAAAGAGTACCGTTCGATATTCCAGAGGCTGAAGCAGAACTCGTTATGGGTCCAAGAACTGAGTTTTCAGGCTGGCGATATGCAATGATTATGATGTCTGAATATCTTCATTTATTTATTAATTCATTATTATTTATTTATCTCTTCATGGGTGGATATGATCCGATCCCAATACCCGCGAGTTGGCTCAATGATACTGGATTTGAATTTCTGAATGACTTTAGAGAAAATACTTTGATCCAGTTTCTTGCAATAACAGGCAAAGTTTACTTCTTTGTCTTCATAGCAGCGTGGTTAAGAAGTGCGTTGGCAAGGCTTAGAATAGATCAATTGCTATCGTTAGGTTGGAAAATTCTCTTACCACTTAGCTTAATTGCAACATTAGTAATTTTAGGAGTTTCAGATGTAGATGCATTTTCGTATGCAGATTAGGAGGAAATAAAATGGCATTAGATTTAACAGATATTACACAATTAGCTTTCTTCGTAAACGCAGCATTCATTTTATTTACCATGTTTATGGCATTGACTGTAGATAAAGTAATGCAATCAACATACTGGCTCATTTTAATGCTGGTAGGAGTTGGAGTCACATTCCTTCTAGCAAACTCAGAAATTATGTTTGCGTTCCAAATATCAATATATGGAGGAGGAATTGCGGTATTATTATTATTCGCCGTTCTTTTAACAAAACATGATGAAAAAGTATTCCCTGAAACCTTCAGTGAGTTTATTAAAACAACATGGTCTCAATTATTATTATTTTTTATAATCCTATTCAATATATCACTCATTATTCTACGAGTGGTTAGGAGTGAGAAATACAAGGACAGTATTGCCGAACGATTTGATGGAATTTCTGTCCTAGGAGACACAGATCGACCAGTATATGACACTGCGGAAAGAGTTGGTGCTTTTGAGGTTACTCGAAATTATGCTAATTTTCTTTGGGGTGATTTTGGTCAGGTAATACCTTTTCTAGGGCTATTGTTTCTCGCTGCACTATTAGGATCCATCAAATTGGTAATTCGAGAATGGCAACTTGAAGAATTGAGTCCTGAAATGAAAGAAAGATACGCAGGAAAGGAGGCAGACTCATGATACCAGTAGAATATTACCTTGTACTTAGTGCAATTATGTTTACTTCAGGTTTATTTGGAGTATTAACTCAACGAAATGCAGTAAGAATTTTAATTTCAGTTGAAATTATGATAAACGCTGCAAATATTAGTATCGTTGCTTTCAACGGTATATTTGGTACAGATGACGCTCAGCAAGGCTGGGTATTTATGTTCATGATTATTGGAGTTGCTGCGGCAGAAGCAGCAATAGGCTTGGCAATCTTTCTATCAATTTATCGAAATTGGGGAGAGATAACAGTTACCAATATTTTCTCATTAGCAGAAGAGCAGGAGGTTAGCTAAATGGCAGAAGGAGAAGAAGCAGCACACGAAATCCATCGTGGAATCGAATATTTAGGTATGGATAATTCAATCATTTTGTTTTCAGTTTTAGTTATTGCAGTTCCTTTCATTACAGGTACTTTTCTTGTATTATTAAGGGCACTAGAAATAAAAAGAGACAAAAAATATAACGAAAATTTTACTGCAGCGATCGGTGTCGGCGGTCTAGCCGCTTCCTGGGTACTCAGTTTATTAGTTCTTTTTGATTACTTTCGTAATTATGTTGATCTTGGTAAATCTGATGTAACTCGCATTCAAGCAGACTATGCTTTCCTACCTAACGAAGGTGGACCATTAAAATGGGGTATCCTTTTAGATCCCCTTAGTGTTATATTTTTAGTAGCCTTAACCACTATAGCAACCCTAATCCATCTGTACTCTGCAGATTATATGCATGCTGATCCCAGTTATACCAGATTTTTTGGCATGATGAATTTATTCACAGGGAGCATGCTAGGGTTTGTACTATCACCAAATCTCTTTATGACATTTGTCTTTTGGGAATTACTCGGTTTTACATCTTATCTATTGATTGGTTTCTATTGGCACAAGCCTTCAGCCTCTTCAGCTATGAAGAAAGCGTTTCTTTATAATAAAATAGGTGACGTTTCCTTTATGATAGGTATCGCTATCATGTGGAGTAAAGTAACCACAGTAATCCAGGAAGGTGTTTGGATTGATGGAGTAAGATTGACAGAAACCACCTTAGATTACTTAATGCTTTCTCAAATTATTTCAACTGGTCAACTGCCTTTCTCAGAATTGGCTTTGCCAGCTGTGTTAATATTTGGTGGTGCGATAGGTAAGTCTGCGCAATTTCCCCTCTTCGGATGGCTTCCAGAAGCAATGGAGGGCCCTACCCCGGTTTCTAGTTTATTGCACTCTTCAACCATGGTAAAAGCAGGTTTATTTCTTATTGCAAGAAACTTTTACATGTACTATCAAAATGATGGCACACACGTTGTGACACGTATAGACAGCGTCCATCATATTATACAGGACAATCTTGATGTTGCTAGTTTTATAGTATGGATTGGAGCGATTACAGCGCTTATGGGTGCTCTGATTGCGCTTACAGCTACTGATATTAAGAAGGTCTTAGCATTTTCTACTGTATCACAATTAGGTTACATAGGTATGGCACTAGGTTCTGGAGGGCTAACCGCTGGATTCTTCCATATTATCTCTCATGCAACCTTTAAATCATTATTATTTTTAGGCGCAGGTGCGGTGATCCATTCCGTACATAGCCAAGAGATGAAAGATATGGGTGGACTAAGAAAATACATGCCAACAACTTTCTATACCATGCTAATTGGACTCTTAGGTTTATCAGGTGTGGTGTTTATGAACGGGTTCTGGAGTAAGGATGCAATTCTTTTAGCACTCGTGGAGAACGAGGATATTGCTCTTAACAGGGTAGTTTGGGCAATTGCAGTAGTTACCGCTGGTATAACTGCATTTTATTCAACTAAATTGTTTATTTTAGTTTTCCTTGGTGAAGGTAGATATGATAGAGATCATGTACATCCTGCTCCAACTGCTACTAAAATGAAAATCCCGTTAATCGCTTTAGCCTCATTAGTAGTTATTGAAAGTGTATGGTGGACTTTTGGTACCATCATTCCATCACTCAGAGATAATCGTGACTCATATTGGAACTTTGAATATGCATTGGGAACAATGTTAAATGCTCATGGTGGAGAATTTGCTTGGGGCGATGCAGTCGCTTCGACCTTTATGGTAATTGCAGGTATACTACTTGCATTTGCAATCTATTTATGGGAAGTTCCAGCACTTGTATCAGTAAAGACATCCAAATTCATGGCTCAATTAGAGAATATTGCAGCCAACAGGTTTGGTCTTGACCTTTTTATCTATTGGATTGCTGAAGTACCTGCCATGATGATAGGTGATGCATTCAAATATGTTGACGAAGAAATAATTGATGGTATTTTTGTAGATACCGTAGCTGCAGAGGGTTCATTAAAACTAGCAGAAGCTTCAGATGACTTTGATCGACAAATTATCGATGGAACTGTTGACTGGTTTGGAAACAGAACCAGAGATATAGGTTATTCATTGAGAACTTTGCAAAAAGGACGAACCCCAAATTATGCTCGTTTCATTAGTTTAGGTTTTGCAGCAATTCTACTAATCTTTACCTTGAACAATCTCTGATAATTCCAATTACAAAATCTAAAACAATTATTAATTTTAAAAATTAAATTATATTTTTGATCCTAACACAACAGGTTTTGAATTGAGGTCTAATACTGTTAATCGAATGTCTGGATAAAATGGTATCATTTTATCAAGTTTCAATGTTGCTGCTCCGTTCCAATCAACGATTTCACCAGGCGAGTCAAATAATCCTGAAACCACATGGATTCTTTGACCTTCCTTGGGTGATTTACCAAATGCAGCTTTCTTAATTTTTATATTTTCAATATGATCTGTTTCAATCACTGCTTGATCCTCTGGATTGGCAATTACTGTTCCTCTTTGAAGATATTTTGGTAAAACTCCTTTGATAGCAAGACCTACATGTGCACCGACAGTAGCTGTTTTAGCTTCTTCATCATTTACTTGGATCGATCTGATTTGGCCTGTTTGACCAGAAGGATAGGCAACAATTTTTTGACCTTTTACTATTGTACCTGAAGTAATAGTTCCTAGAATTACACTTCCCACTCCTTGTACGGGAAACGCATGATCGACCTCAATTGCCAAATAGTTTTCTGCCTCTCCTCGGGGCTTATGATACATGGAATAAAGATTCTCTCTTGCCTTTGTAAATCCATCACTGTTGTTAATCATCATTCCTTCCCAACCAGATAATGATAATTTGGAAAATACTTTCTTCATTTGATCTAAATATGAATCTAGACCTGTAGTTTCTGGTCCAATTACAGCATAAAATCCGTTCAAATTTAAGGTATCGGCAAGGATAGCCATTTCCCCAGTGTACTGATCCAACCCAAGCTTAGAAACTCCCAGTACTACTGAATCAGACATATGTGCCGTAATGACGAGAGGTAACATTTTCTTCGGAAATCCAGATGGTAGAATTGTCGTCTGTAGAAATTGGGAATTTTTGGTTGTATAAATTGTAATATCAGATGTAGTCCCCTTCTTTCCCCAAGAATTGGCAATGTATTCACTGCCTTCTTGATCTGCGGATAAGACACCAATTTGAATATGATTCATATTATATAATTTGTTTAATGATTCAACCTTTTTAGGTGTTCATGATCTAACCAATATTTATTTTAATTCAAATAATGATTTTTCACGTTCCACAAACACTATCAAGTGTTGCCACCACTTCTTACGAAGCTAATAATGTTTTCGATTTATTTGATAAATCCGTGCTTCTGTCATCTTCTCCCTCCTTCGATGGCTCGAAAAATGAGATCAACAAAGATGTGTTACCGTGATTTTATCCACCGTTTGATCACTGAAAACGGCGTTTCTGTTGGACAGATTAGAACTTCCTCGAGTATTATTTTTGTTAAATACCTTCATAGTTTTCGGTTTCGCAAAACCTAGTTCTCAAATGATAATCACCCACTTGAGTATTTAAACAACTGAAGATTATTAATTTCAAACTATTCAATTATGTAAAATATTAGCATGTATCGTCCTTGTCCACAAAATTATCTCTACTAATATTCTGTAATAGTAGAATAGTAAATATCAATGAAATAGTTGCCTGTTTGTGAAGTCTGAAGACATATACGTGCGAATTTAACTATATTCGATAATCACATGAAAATTATTGATGTTAAAATTAATACTAGATCAATTGTATTAAAAAGACCCTTCAAATGGGA
>JAAFKL010000137.1 GCA_021399405.1 Candidatus Heimdallarchaeota archaeon
CCAACAATATCTTCAACTTCTCAAAGTTCCTCTACAAAATCAGATTCTCCTGGATTTACAATAATTCCATTTATGATGATACTAATTATTGCAATTAGAAGTATCAGAGTAAAATTTCACTAACATAATCATAGAAATGTATTGAAAAAAATTTAATGTCCTAGCTATGTTTGATTTCTGTCTAATTGGTTAATCAAAGAGAATAGTTTTTTTTTTTACCACACTCGGTAGTATAGAGATTGCTCTCAACCAAAAGTTTGTACAGGATAGATTACATCTTGTATTGTGCTGTATGTCTGTTGAATTTTCTCAGCAGCTTCGGGTTCTATTAATGACATGACCCTGGTTAAAGCGCTAAATACTTTCCCTAAATCCTCGGTGAAACTTATTCTGTTTACATAACGTACTGCATCTTCAAACGTTACAATAGTGGGAGTTTCGCCTTTGCTGATTTGAGTATCAAATATTTCATATGATATTAACCAACTATTGGTCTCTCTTTTGTAGGTAATTCCTGGAAACCCAATAATTTCTTCAACAAAATCGTATCTTGCAAATTTCGAAACTGGAATTCTACCGATGTGTAATGAAACTTTTCCACCATCTGAGGTCACTATTCCATCTTTCTCAATGTAGATTGAATTCACCCTTTCAATTATTTTGCCGAGGCTGTTATATATTTCACTTGCAAAACTTTGACCTTGCTCTTGCAAATACTGTTCAAATTCACGTTTACTTTTCGCATTGTTCATGGCCCGCTTGATATTCTTAGACCTCTTACCAGTAATAACCTCATTCCACGCTGGTTCAAATATGGCTTCTGGTGCCTTTTTAAACAGCGTAAGTGATATACTTAGAGTAATACTATCTAAATCCTCAGCTTGAATGCTTTCCAAAGTCAGAATGTAATTTTTTATTTCATCCCGTATTGTATTCATGTTGGGTAACATTTCTTGCTGGTCATATTTGAAGGCGAGGATCTCTTCATACGGTGGCCATAATGCTTCTCTAAGAGTTGATTTGTGATCTTTCAAATATTGCAGTATCTGCTTTTTGAAAATATCAAAATTAGATCTAATTTCTCGTACAAGTTTTTCAGATTCTTTTTGGAATTTTTGACTTGCTTTTTCCAAATTCTTGGGTACCTTCTTCGAGATTTCATTTTTCTCTTTGATTTCTTTTAATTGCACTTCCCAAGATTTTACTATTTCCTTATTCCATATATCCTGAACGTTCTCTGTAAATTCATCAAGGATATCGGAAATTTCACTGCCAAGGGAAACTTGGTTGAACTTATTTTTTGGGAGAATCATACGTTGGCTCGAAATACTTTTAACTGTAACACGATTATCATTGCCTAATTTGTTGGCAAAACTTTGAATTTGCAATACCCCGTCATCAATCCATCCTGTTAGATGTTCAATACAAAGATTTTCAAGCCTCTCAGAGGCTGCAATTACTGAACTTTGAACTAGAACATCAGGACTAGTTAGCATGTTTATGTAATTCTGAGCATTTATATTCGAAAAATCAATTGGGATTTCACGTTTATCTTTAATTATTGCAAGCTTAGGATGTTTTGTTATAAACTGAGAGAATTTTGTATCCGTATCTTTACCTTTGATGTAGACACCATCAGATTTTTGATCAAGCTGATAATTCATTCCATCAATGACGATTTTATATCCATTCAAAATTACAGCAGAAGCTACAACGTGATCTATCCTAGGAGTTACAAGATGTACATCAAATTTTAGATTTGCGAGGATGTTAAAATAATCCACTAGAATTGACGCAGTTTTGATAATCCATCCCTTACTACGGTAGAAGTTGACAAATTTAGATACAGTATCTCCGTCGTTGCCATTGTCAAAAAGGAATTGATCAGTAATAATTGTAGCCAAAGTATTTGCAATAGCGTTACTTGCTGCATTTGTAAGAATGACTGCATCTTCTACAGATGTCACATTAAGTTGTTTTACCTCATCTTTGGCGATCATTTGAGTGATTTCTTTCTTTCGCTTGTTTGTTAAAGTCTCAAGAATCGAAATTTGATGAACTATGTCTTTACTCTCAAGAAAAGTCTGAGCAAATTTCGTCAATAGATCCATTGATGATCGGTGTAGAGATGATTGTCCCATTCCCTCTATGAATCCATCGATGAAGCTCTTGACATACAATGGTTTAACTCCTTCTAATCGTGGTTCTAATGCTCGGTATAGGATTGTGCCCACGTGTTCAATATTCAAGGTTGGCATTTTTTTGTTGAATTTTTCACGTATCGGTGCCCTGTTTGGTTCGCTGAATATAAGTAATGGTTCATCCTTGAGTGCTCTTAGAAATGCTTTTCTCACAAATTCATTGAATAATGTGGTCTCTGATGCATGCAGATCCATACTGGAAATATTTGTTATAGAACGTTCTAGTTTCTCATCCACATCAACAAATAAATATTTCAGGACAGGTTTGACTGGATCTAGAAGCATAGCGTCAATTTCATTTTTTACAACCTCATAAATTCTTAAATGCTCACTCCTTGGATCTGGTGAATAAAGAAATGACATGGGTCTCTCATCTGATAACAAATATACTACATGATAGGCTATTCCCTTGAACAATTTATCTTTTAATTTAGTAGTAGGGAAACCAAGTATCCAATTATTATCATCCTTGTGCCACTCAGGGTCTAAGATGTATTTTATCAATTCATTAAATTCTTTTTTATCAGCTAAAAGTTCAGTAACTATGGATTGAATTCCTTTTCGGACCAATCTTTTGTCATTTGGCAATTTTTTCTCTAGTTTCACAATGGTACAGGCATTTAGGAATGATTGAATTAGAGTTGATCTGTGTATGGGTTGACCGTTTATTGCCATTTCTGATATATTACTAACTGCAGTTAATTGTTTACCCAAATTTGTACAAATCGATTGAGCAAGTTCTACAACTCCTTGTTTAACAGATCCTTGATCTGCAGAGATAACATAACTCATAATTAATTTGGACGAATCGGTAACATTGATCGCAAATGTACCAAATGAAGATGTTTCCACGGCACCTGTCATGAACTGGGATTCTCCAGAAGATGCCTCAATAGATACAATGTCTTTCAATGCCATCAATGTACTTGCGATTAGTTTAGAATCGGTTTCTGAAGATAGACGACCTAATTCTCCCATAGTAATACCAAAATCACTTTGGATTGAAATCCAAATATTAAATGCCATCAAAATTTACGATAACTCCTCAATGAAAAACCATTACGTAATACAATCGCCCTGATGGAAATTATTTAGATATAATTTATAAAAGTGTATTTATTTTAAATCCATCTGAGATTTTATTGTTTTGAAGAAGTACAGCCCCACTCGGATTCGAACCGAGATCAGTGGAACCAGAATCCACTATGATAGCCATTACACCATGGGGCTATTAGTTATAGAAGCAATGAATTATTGCCTCGTAATAATTGAAGTAAATAAAATAAACTATTATTATTATTGATAGATCATTGGATTAAGATAGGATAATAATTACTTGAAATAGGGTTTGTTCTGTTTTATGCTTCAAGGATTTCAAGTAATTTCTTCAATAAAGCCAAATATCGTTTGGCAGCGAGATAATTAATTCTGCGGGTTGGATTTTCAGCAATTTTGAACAATGTGGCCAATTGAGATTGCAATTCTCGACGACTACCTATTCCAGGGTAATGTTCAGAGAAGAATCTAGCCATTTCTTTTGGATTCTTGGCAAACATACCATCAAATTTCACATCGGCTTGGACTGTGCGTACAAGTCTCCTCGAAAGATGCATAATCGGCTCTCCATATCCTCCGGACGCTTTGATGTCCTCAAGTTTCCTCTCAAAATCTGAGTGCCCCTTTTCACCTCGTCGTTTGGTCAACAGAATTGGTCTCAATCGACGGGTTTCTGGCATTAATTTTTTACCATATCCATAAGCCGCGAGAGGTACAAATGGTGCATAGAATGGGAACATACTCATCTGTGCAATCAATTTCATTAAAGCAGTAGAATACAATGCAGGTGATAGTAAGCCCTGATATGTGTGACCAAAATCAAATATTACAGGTATCGGAATAGTTTCTCCAGTGGCAGCATCAAATTGAGGTTCCTGAGTGAAAGTAGCCATATCAATTAAATTTCTGAATAACAAAAGATTATCATTATTAGCAACATCTGCTGTCCATCTATTGATAAATATAGACGGATCTGCGATAAAAATTAGTTTACCAAAACCTGGAAAGAGCGGAATAGTCAATGCAGTTGCGAATTTTGCATTTCCCCACTCATCTGCATCAGGTTCTGCCGTTCCATCTGCTGCCGCATCCATATCGGATTCGATCCAAGATCCCTTTGATGAATAAAATGGAAAGAACGGAAGATCGATATCTACACCCTCGTCACCACCAGTAAGTAGCGAAGTGGATAATTTTTGTAATGGTTGCCATGCTTTGGCTTCAACTTCACCAACAGTGCCATTTTCGAATACTACTGTTTTGGTGGTTTTTACCTGAATGGAAATTATACTTGCAAATTCCATCTGAATCTTTTCTACACCCTCTGTGTAGGTGAACTTATCATTTCCAAATGAAAGATCGGTGTGATCAATTTCGGTTATTATTGGACGTGCTGGACTATCATTATTACTGATTGCATCCATCAAAACTCCTGTCGCATTTATTGCAAACCTTAGAATTACCTTCCCAAGAAGTTCTGTCATGAAATTTCCACCAATTTCTTCAGCAGCTGCAGAAGACCCTCCATCCAAAAATTGAGAGGGGTCAAGTGAACCATCACCTGAGGCACCTGTAGCTGTATCATTTGTTTCACCACCACTGAGTATATCGGTTAAACCAGGTAATTCAAATCCCAAATTAGTTGCTTCTTCTGAAAACTTATCAATATTAGAAAACGCATCGAATAATGGGTCCAAAATTTGGTTTCCAGTTCCGAAGTCATCTGCAATTATAACCGAACCTCCTCGTAGTAAATAGAGGATTACAGAGATTGTTTCTGTAAGATCATAATTTGCCGCTGGACCTGCAATTACTAGAACACCTGGTGGGCCACCACTACCTGAACCATTAAACCTATTCAAGACATTAAGATTTGAAATAATATTTAATGCTTCATACTTATTATCCTGCCCTTCTAGTGTTGCCTCTAAGTCTTCACGAATAATTGAAAACCCATCATATGCAGTATTGTATATCGAATAAGTTTGATTGGATTCGGTATTGGGAATTGCTGCTAGAATAATTGGTGCAACTGCAAATAATACTAGTAGAATTAATGCCGTAGTTTTAAGAAATCTCTTAATTTTGGCAATTCTAGTGGATGTTGCAGTTGTTTCACTTGACAATATAATCAGCGCTCCAATTAGTCACTTCTACGTCTTCGAGCTCCGGTAGCTCTTTTCTTAGGCCTTCTCCGCTTCTTCTTTCCAGTCTTAGCGGATTTTTTGCTCTTTACAGAACGTCCTTTCTTGTATTTAACGTGAAGGGACTCTAGAGCACTTTCTACATTCTGATAATCGTCAAAAGTCACTTCTTCAGGACTATATTTTGCGATTTCAAAATTCCATAAAATTGGTTCCAGTTCTTCATCAGTAGTTCTACCTTCTTCAACTAGCAGAGTACCGTATTCTCGGGCAGTGGTCGATATGCTCCTTTCTATTTGTGCATAATTGACCCCAATTGCCTCCAAAGCATAAAAAGCCTGTATTGAGGCTTGATTGTAATTGGAAGCTTGGGCTGCCTTTTTGACTGCAGAAATTGCAGAATCGGCAGATCTACCCTTTTCTTGTTTATCTTTAAATCTATTTAGGAAGTCAAACAAACCCATATTTTTTTTTCTCCTTGAATTTTTTTTGTGGAAGTGATAACTCAATCAAATTCATCATCATCATCCTCAATCTGTACACGAGCTCCTGATTCAATAATTGTATTTACTGTGATGTCTAATGCCTTCACAGCGTCATCCCAATCATCATAAGTGGGCTCGTCCTTACCATATTTTGCTGCTTCAAAAGCATTTGATATGGTTAACAAAGTTTCCCTGTCCACAATAGTTATTGTGGAAAGGTAAGATGTAAATTCTCGTGCGGTTTGATTATACGATCTTGGAACTTGAAGGATCTCTTTCGATAATCTCTCCAAAGCTTCCCAGACCAGCCTAATTGCAGCCTTGTATTTCTCTTCTGCACCGAGACGTTTAATCTCATCGATTAATTCGCTTAATGTACTTCGCGCTTTGCGTTTTCTTGCACTCTTCTCGAAATATTCTCTAATATTATGTCTTTGATAATAAAGTGCAATCGCAAAAACAAATAAACTGAATGTTAATATTACTAATAATGCATTTCCTGAATCCTCTTCTTCCTGATCTCCGATAGTATTGGAAATTGTAGAGACTATCGTAATCACATTCCCATCAGAATCAGTTGATAATATCGTGGATACAGTTTGTAGTGGATCAGTTACCTCTTCTGGTGGATTGATAATTTCAAATTTTAATGGATCTGCACCTTGTGAATTAACCACAATTTCATTACCAATAACATCATTTGCAGTCACATCCCAACTTACAGTCATATTCTCGGGTAGTGAATCAAAGTCCACATAGAATTGCATGAAATATTCCCCTCCACTTTCTGTGACATTTACGTATGTTCCATTGTTCGAAATCTGACTAAGGAATAACAGAAAATTAGAGATATCAACAGGTAAATCAGTACCTCCTGGGAATAAAATAACACTATCATCCACTAATAATTTTGATATAGTAGCAAGCAAGTTACCATCACCATCATAATAGTACATCGTCAAAGTAATATTCGATATACCAATTCCTGCATCAGTTATATTGTACGATACATACCCCGTTTCATTAAGATTGTAAACTTGTTTGGTAGTTGGCGTATTTACTTTATCCAAAGTATCTTCTCCTGCTTCCCAATCTCTTGTTGGATCCGGATCTTCAGGATTATCTTCATCTGTTATTAGAGTATTGAAACTTGATGAATTATCAACCGCATTGATTATTTGAGGTGATTTGTATTCATTATCATTAATGTCGTAAATAGTAAAATTATAATTTACCTGCATGAAATAATCAAGACTAGTACCGTCGATTGTGAATTGGAACTTGAATTCAAAATTCTGAGGTACTGGGAAATTAATTCCAAGAATGAATACATCTGTAAATGTACCATTATTTATCAGAGTACCATTTGAGTCGAAAGTCAGAATTTGATAAGAGAAGGTCATATTCGCATAGTCTACATTATCGATAGGAATCCGAAGATCTATGATAATATCTTCTCCAGGATCAACATTGGTATTCTGTGTCAATGGTTGGAAGTTAACATTGATAGCATCAACATAATCAAAATTGTTATCATCAATTATTTCGGTATCTCCCATTTTTATGGTTTGAACTATTGAAGAAACATTTAGACTAAAACTGTTGGTGTAACTTGGGTATCCACTCGGTAAAACTGTTGCACTTGGATACAAACCCACCAATCCATAACCTGCTAAATCAGCAACTTCCACATAAAATTCAATCCATCTACCATGTTCATCAAATGAGATTGTAAAATTATAAGTACCGTCATTCTCAGGATCTGTCATTAGTACTGATGTAAAATCTACCGGGAAGTTTGCATCGATTAGGTCGTGTGCAGTATTAGTTGAGACCTTGTAAAATAAAACTACAAATCGAATGTTATCCAAATCGCTTTTTGTTACATCAATTGTCGCTTCAATCCTTGCATCAACACCTGTTTCCAAATTTCCGGGAAAACTAGGATTTCCTGTAAGTGCGGGAGCAACATTATCTGGGCCCATAAGAATAAAATTCTCACTAACTGTGGACGCAAGTGTAGGTATGTTATTCGCAAAAGTTATTGCAAAATTGAAATTACTTCCTGATGTATTGAATAATAGCTGATCAAAATTCACAACGTCGCTGAAGATAAATGTGAAATTAGCAGTACCCGCAGTGACTGTAAACGGAATTGTTCCATCTCGACCAACCACACTAATGGTCAATCCTACAGGATTATTGCCAAATTGATCTCTTACACCAATTGAATAATTTGCGTTATTGTTGTAATAATTTACAAATGTATCATTAAACAAGGTATTTGACGCATTTAGATCTCTATATCCATTTCCGTCCTTCAAATCAATTTGTATGTAAGTTGTAATTGATGAATAGTAGTTAAAACTACTGCTTTCATCAGTGATTGTGTCAACCCCAATTTGTGTCCAATCAGTTGCCAAACCTATAGCACCAAGTGTGACATTTATTGTGAAAACACTATCCAGAATTGCAAAATTGAAATTGTTGATATCAAAACTGAATGCACCTCCGTCACCTGTGGTTGTTGTACCTAGAACTTGCTCAATTAATTGAGAATTCCAAACCGGTACGGGTGCAGTTTTGTTGTTAATAGAGATCACTACAGGAACAAATTTTGCAGGAGCACCTTGGTTATCCAGAACTGTTCCAGTAACAGTAATTGTTGGACTATCGGGATGATAGTAGACTTCAGGGCTAGTATCAGAAGCCGTTATTGCTTGCAAATCTTCTTTAACGAAAAGTGAGAATGTCTCTACTGTATCAGCAACAGTTGTAACGCCTACAATAGTCAACGTGATCAATATTTGCGTCTCTATTGCAAGATTAAGATTCGGGAAATTTGTTGTGTCAAATGTGGTTGTAAATGAAATGAAACCATTGTTATCTGTAGAGTATGGACCTAATGTTAAAGTGGTCCCCGCTCCAGTTATAGCAACGTTAATTTGTTTGGAAGATAATGCGGTTTGCCAGGCTGTAAGATCTCCAGCAAATGATTGATTCATATAAGTTGCATTAAAACTCAATGTTTGTCCTGCTCTGTAATATTTTGCAGTAGGGTCTAATAATAAATCAGTTCCGTCGATATTCCCTTGTGCTGTGAAAGTGTAATCAATTGTTACTGTTATAGTGGGTGTAGGGATACTCGCGCCAGCTGGAAAAACCGTATCGTTGAAAGCGCTTTGAACAGGAATAGAAAGTGTAAGAGTAATTGTATCTTCAGTGTTTGTGCCCCATAGACCTGTGGATCCATATGATTTTGATATAGTGCCTACCCCACTTGCATCTAATACAACATTTCCTAAAAATTCATTGCCGTTGTCTCCAAACCCAAAATTCTCTTGGATATCTACTTGTAGAGTCTGAAGACTTGCTCCCGAAAGTGCGGTCCCTTGTACGGTGTATGTATAAATTTCAGTTGGTCCTACATTTGTTTTATCTACAGTCACAAAGAAATCAGTTGTATCCGTGACGGAGATATTTTCAATATAAACAACAGCAGGTAATCTAAATGGAAGATTTCCTCCAAAATATGCGAAATAGATCCATACATCAATATCTGCAGAAATAAAAGTCAAATCGAAGATGTAATTTCCAGACACATCAGTAACATCAGTTAAGCCAGTGTCCAGATAAGTTGCAGGGCTTGCATCTATCGTTGCCTGATCAAGCGTTGTAATAATACTTTCTTTTGTTAGATCATTGGTCCGGTATAATTTGACTGTTTCACCATCCCATGGTACATTTGCTACTGATTTTAATATCGCATTAATTGTTAAAGTTTCATTATATTCAACACTTCGATCTATTGTTGTAGCTAATGTGCTAACTGGGGGGGTTGAACTAGTACCTTGACTAGTAAGCTTATACTTTTCAGATGAAAATTTATTTGAAGAGGTAGAGGTCTGTTTAGAGGTAACTTGATCGTGTCTCGTTGTTTCAATACTCGACCTTGAAGATATAACAAGACCTGATTTTTCGACCTCCGCTATATTTCGATCACTTGTTATCTCATTGTTTTCCTGTAATGTATTTTCATTTGCAATAACTGAAATATTGGAAATTAACAAAAGGGAGGTGACGAATGTTAAGAGTAAGAGTTTTTTCATTTTTTATCTCCTCCAAGTTCTTCTTGAAATATTATTAATTCCTATTAAACTAAAAATCATTAGAGTAGTAATGATTACACCGTATTTGTAAAATGTATTAAAATCATGGCCATCATCATTGCTTGATAAATCATTGAAAGCAGGGTTGCCGATAATGTCTATATTATTCAAAAATAATGGTGGTGCTGCTGAAGCAACTGCGAAGAACCTTACTGTAGTTGCAAAAGATTCATTTTCTTCTGACACGATTATAAAATAGTAATATCCCTCTTTGAAAGCAATATTTTGCATTGTTATGTTAACGTAAGCAATCCCATCTGCTCCTGTTTCTCCGTCACCAAAAATATCAATTCCAGCAATATTTGCTCCGTTCACATTTAAATTATAACACGTCGCTGGTAAGGTTGGAGTTGAACTACAAGAAGGATTAGTAAATAATGCTTCTAGGTTTTGATAATCAACTTGAGGTGAATTTCCAGTAGCAGTATTGTATGTTAACTCATCCATAATAATGTAAGTAAACGTCACGCCGACTCCTGGCTCATTCGGGAATACCTGATTCAAAGGATTGTCAAATGCTGTTGCTGTCGAATTGATATTCCAATTAATTGGATTATTATCGACCATACCATTTTGAAAACTTAAATCATCAATAACAGGTAATCCTGATGAGTTAGTCATTAAAGTTGATATGGTTAGAGTTTTCTCAAACCATACAAACACTTGTAATTTGTTATATTTGAAACCAGCTTGAATTAATGCAAGGGCTAAATATACTTCATTTGCCGGATAATCTGCTTCCAGAGCACTGTCAAAAGCTACGTCAATTGTTGCAAAACCATTGATGTCTGTAATTGAGAATGTCCCTATTTTATTATCACTAATTAGTGTAGGATTCAATACTTGTTGATTTAACGCTGTTACCAAGGTTCCATAATCAGATTCACTAAGTAAAAGGAAATCAACATTGCTTATATCTGAAATAGGGTCAAGAGTATCATTATCTCTGACCTGCACTGTAAATTCAACTGTACTGCCAAATAAGGCACCATATGAGGTAATTGGCTGCAATGTGTTGGGATTTATGATTACGGTGGATGTCACATTAGCTGTTAAAGTAATATCTGAATTGAGTTCCCAACCAACAAGCGTGCCATTAAAGCTGAGACTATAAACTGCTAAGATGGCGTATATTCCATAACTGCCCTGAGTAGCTAGAGGATTTACATCAGTTATATTTAAATTCGGTATTGCAGTTGAGTTCCGTACATCATTTTCATTGTAAGTATAGGCTAAACCATCAGTATCAACAAATAGTTTAAAGTTACCCCAGCCATCTGTATCATCGGTTATAATTGAGGGTAAATCTATACCGACACCAGGATCAATATTTCCTGATATCAAATCTGCTTCAGTAAGTAATTTTAGTTGTATTGTTTGTCCAGCTGAAGGAGTACCATCATAAGTAATCCGTACTCTTCCTTCTAAATCTTGTCCTTTTTTGTTTGTTTTGAAATCACTCGTAGTTCCTAGGCCACCCAAATCTAGTGCAGCGCTAAGGGCTGAATCATCTCCTGAAGTAATTTGGACTTCTATATTTGGAGTTCCACCTAATGAATTTGTACCAAATGCAAAATCAGATGCATCGTTTGATAAGATCCATGGATCTGGAACAGGGTTAAATACTCCCCATTGATACCCTACACCACTACCATCGTCTACTGGAATTAAAACTTCTAACCAGACATGAATATGTTGAAACAGAATTGAGATTGTATCACAATCACTTCCTGTGCATTCAGCTCCATCTTTCAAGAAGTCACCTATTGAAAAACCGATGATTGGTCTAGCTGGTATGTCAAATGATCTTAACATATTTACAAACCCTGCCAATAATTCTTTCATTCCATATTGTACCTGTGGATCAACTAAAGCATCATAAAACCAGTATGCTTTATCCAATCCAGGATCTGCAACTCCGGAAGTCTGCGTTGGATCAATATTGAAAGATCCATCTAGTAGACCTTGAATTACAGCGTTTTGAACATCGTTATAAATTAATAAAGTGAAATCATATACACTGATATCTGGATTATTATCAAGAATTGCCTTGTAATCATTATATTTACTAACAAATGCATCATCATTATCATGAGAGCCATCAAAGTAACCAGCACCACCTGGTAATGATTGTAATCCCCATATACCACTAATTTCTGCAGCATTTGCTTGACTAAGATCACCAAATCTGTCACTTGCATCTTGATTCAGATCATATCTTCCAAGCTGAGTTGATAAATCACTCATTTTTATTGCATTATCTGCAATGAACTCCTTGTCATCTTTCACGAAAAATGAATCGTATTCAGCAAATCCAGTTGTTCGGGAATCTGTAAATGCCATTGATAATGCCGGTTGTTCATTGATATCTCTATATCCTCCAACGCTTGTATCAATTAAATCTCCTGTGAAGCCTTCGTCTATCTCTGCAGTAACTGAATCTAATCCTCCTATCATACCTCCGTATTTGGAATTCCATGGTACTAATGCATCACCAATATATGATGTTGATATTGTAAGGTATTGCTCTTTGATACTGAGGGCTCTTCCCTCTTCTGCTGGATCTCTTGTATTATATACATTAGTGCTATCAATATATTCTAATTGAGTACTTGTGTAAGCTTGATCGAAATCAGCTAAGCCGGGATCATAGGTTTCAGCTACTCGCCATCTATAAAGATACCTATCGACATCGTAATCAAAGGTTCCTCCATCGTTCGGAGTAATGAGGGCAACCTGTTCTTTGGGTTCTGGAATGTTCCCAAGTAGGTCCAATAACCCATTTAAAAATTCGGAATAAAATGGCGAATCCAGACCTGACACATCGTAATCATTGGTATTAACAATAAACTCATCATCACTTTGTTGTCGGATCAGTCCTGGTTCATTAATAAATGGTGAAAATATGGCTGTAAGTACTATTAAAGCTGCCCACATGGCAACAATCTCTCTTGTTGCACCCGGGTATTTTCTGATTTTGAATCCTTTTCGAATGAGTGAATACCCCATAAATAAAGTTAGAACCATACCTATGGTTCCTGTTAGAATTAACCGTACTGCTGCACTCATTTCATCCGTTGTACCGAGTATATCATTACCAAGACCATCTTCACTAAGATAGCCTTTGCTATTAGAATAAAGCAAACCGGCGTATGCTGAGAGTGGAATTCCAAGGAGCAACGATGGAACTTTTCCCCAAGTTAGACCAGGGATTGATAATCTTGATCCTTTTCTCTGGTATTTAACCACACGAATATTTCCGTGTTCATCTCGAACTCTTCGAGTTATACCTCTTTTTCCTTTTTTACGTGACACACTAGAAGATGCAGAGCTCATGATTTCACCACTGAATTAGTCTCGAGCCTAATTCTGATATTGAAATTTACATATTACGAAAAGTTACAATCATCTAAAAGGATTATCCGTAATCGAAGATTATTGAGAAACATTTTAGACTTTCACTTTCAAAATTTTATTCTTCAACTATCTTAATATAGTCTTTCAATCAAATTTATACAACGGGGACATTTTTGTTAAACAATAGTTTATTCGTTCTAGTTGATAATTATTGCTGTTATTTAGAGAGTTCTTCAATAATTTTTTCCACAATTGCGTGAGTAACAGTGATGGGGTCTCCTTCACCTGGAATTGGAATAAGATAGTCAATATCCTCATAGTTCTTCATTATTTTAACTAAATAATCACGATTCTCGAATTTCTCTAATGTGTCTCTTTGAGAATCTGCTAAACGTTCTAATGCCACTTCAACTGATATATCGATGTAAAATGACAAATCTGGTTTGAGTGACATTTTATTAATCTCCTGAATCCAGTCTTTAGGGACACCCTGAGATCCTTGATATACAATAGACGAAGCTGTGTATCGGTCAGTAATGACAATCTTTCCCGAATCTAGTCGTGGTTTTATGAATTCGTGGTAATGTTCTACTCTATCTGCTGCGAATACAAGTGCATCAGCATAAGGTACAGATTCTGGATTACTTAGATAATCCCGAAGAATCTTTCCTAATTTAGTTGTAGTAGGTTCTGAAGTTGTAACAACTTCATATCCTCTTTTATTAAGTTCTTCTTTCAAAAGATTCAATTGAGTTGACTTTCCCGATCCATCAATTCCCTCTAGTGAAATAAACAACCCCGATGACATAACTATCTTATTGAAATAATTTTTGTCCATTCTTATACGTGATTATATTTCTCTGCAAATCCTATTACTACTGTCTTATCAAGGTATTATTTATTTAATTTTGGAGTAAATATAATTCGGAACACAATAAGAATTTTATTAATTCTAAAAAGATGAGTTAACAGGCGTACTGATTGACAAAATATGAGATAACAATTAACGAGGAACTAGACCGTGAACTCAAACAAGTTGCAGAAGCTGTAGGCAAGGATGTAAATCAGATCTTAGATGATTTTCTTCTGCTTTTATTTAGGAAGGAAAAAATTAGCATAATTATTCATGAGTACAAAAATGGGAATATCAAGGCCCGTGAAGCTTGGAAACTATCTGGTTTGAGTTATCAAGAATTTCAAGATCTAGCAAACACATAATAAAATAATTATTTCAAATCTTATCTTTCAAATACTGACCCATTGAAATAGAAGACAAGGTTATATTTTTACCATCTGATCAAATAATCAAATGGAAATGCCACAATCTAGCGTAATAGATTTAAGATCAGATACTGTCACTCAACCGACAGATGAAATGAGGGATGCGGCAGCAGCAGCAGTCCTTGGCGATGATGTATTTGGCGACGATCCGACAGTGATTGAACTAGAAGCATATGCTGCTAAACTTTTAGGAAAAGAAGCAGCGTTATTTGTAACCAGTGGTACGCAGGGTAACCTTGTCTCCTTGCTCTCACATACAAAACTAGGGGATGAGGTTCTTCTAGAAAAAGAATCACATATTTATAATTATGAAGTAGGTGGTGTTTCTGCAATTGCAGGAATTTTCCCAAGAACCTTTGAATCTGAAAAAGGATTCATTGAGGGATCCAAAATACGATCTTTAATCAGAGCTGAAAACATTCATTATCCTGATAGTACGCTTTTTTGTTTGGAAAATACACATAATCGTCATGGTGGGGTTGCTTTAAGTCCAGAGGAAATTTCAGAAATGACTACTGTGATTAAAGAATATGATCTCAAAATACATCTCGATGGTGCCAGAATTTTCAATGCTACAGCATATCACAATACAGATGTTAAGAACTATACAAAAAATGTGGATTCAATTAACGTCTGTCTTTCCAAAGGATTAAGTGCCCCTATTGGGTCAATAGTCGCTGGTAATGAAGAATTTGTTCAAATTGCGAGGAAAAAACGAAAAATGCTTGGTGGTGGGATGAGACAAGTAGGAATAATTGCAGCTCCTGGATTAATAGCCCTACGTGATATGCGGGAAAGACTTGTTATTGATCATATTCATGCACGTCAATTGGCAGAAGGATTAACAGAAAATGGTGTAAATGTTTGGCCTACTCAGACAAATATAGTTGTTTGTGATATCTCTAAATTTATGAAAAATTCAACAGAAGCTGTTGAAAGGCTAAAATCGAAAAATGTTCTCAGCGTTCCTTTCGGAAATAATCTAGTACGATTAACTACCCATCGTCACATAATTGATAGTGATATAGAGGAGGTTATCGATATTGTATCGAAAGTATGGTTTGAATAATAAATCAGTTATTTAATTAGTATCTAGGTTGAATCTTTGTCATTTAGAGTATCTTCCGCTATTAAATGCAATATTCTTCGAAAATAGCACACTATATTTTTTTACTCTCAATGGTTGCTTCGAATAATCATTAATCAGTGAGTATTGTGGTAAGTGTTATTTCCTCTTTTAGAAGCATTCGTGTACGATTAATCTTTATTGTTATTGTGGTAATCGCAGCTTTGGTATTTCAAACATTGTTCCTGTTATCATCAGAAGAATTACAAAATAGCATCGAATCTGAAGGTGATAATTATCTTGAAATTGATTCATTTATTCAAGGCAATTTAACTCAGGCAGAAGTGGTACTTGAAAATATTAGAAGAGAACAAATCAGTACCATTTTGAGTGATATTTTATTTAAAGATGAATTGGATGAGGATACGGGAGTTGATACTTTCAGTGAATTCAATCAGTTAATCATAAATTTCGACGAACTCATAGATGAGCGGGAAGAGCTAGGATACTTAATTGAACCTGAAAGTAGTAATCCTTTATTTGCAGTAATATCGGCGTTTCAAGATCCTGGTTTTGGAGGTTATGATGTCTCAGACCCAATCATTGCACGAGGAGATCCTGGTGCAGAAGGGCAATTCCATGAATATGAAGATATCATTGTTGTGAATAGAACAAGAAATAATTTTGATCCTACAACCAACATTACTACAATTGTTGAATTTGAGCTTTATCTTCCAGATAGTTACTTTGATGAGGCAACCAAAATCCGAAGAAGACATAATAATAATATTGGAGAGGTTAAGGGTGATGGTACAAATACAGGTACTGAAGGAGTATTAGCAACAATTCAATTTAATCTCAACGCAGCTGTAGAAATCAACTCAGGAAGCGGACATGAAAATGAAAGTGAGATTCTTAATACTTTCCTTGAAGAATTTAGGCAAATGACTGATTATGTACTCACAGTGAGTCG
>JAAFKL010000138.1 GCA_021399405.1 Candidatus Heimdallarchaeota archaeon
ATCTTAAACAATTTACTTACTAATTTTCTTTTTACAAAACTTTTATTAGAACGTAAACACTTTTTCATCAAGTAGCATATGCACTCAAAACAAAACTACGACGAAAAACTCAATTTTAGTCGTAGAATTGTGATTACTCCATCCGGAGATTATGTCACCAAAAGGGAATACAGAAACAATGGTGGGATCATTTATGATCGCAGAATCGTGATTAATCCATCAGGAGAATACGTTACTCAATATCAACCAATGAGAGTTGTACATAGTTCAAATTTTGAACTACCTATCCCTACCATCACTAAGATGGAGTTAATGAAAGAATTACTTTATCCAGATAAGTTTGAATTGTTCCTCTTGTTTATCAGTTTTGTATTAAATGTAATTTTCACTGGTACTCTTACAGGTGTTTCACCTTTAAACCCTAATATGATTGTATTTTGGGGAATTATCAATTTTATTCTCACAACGACTCGTTGGGCATATTGGGGGCCAATTCATTTTCAAGCAAAAATGAAATTACTCGATCAAGAACTTATGAAAGGTAATATAGTTGTAGATTTCAAATTATTCGGTATTCTTGCAAGTCTTCTTCTGATCATTATTGGGGTAACATTCGCATAAATATTGTATTGATTTTCAACCGGTTCTATAAGAAGATTCAAGCTCATCAATAATTCGTTTTTCACGAAGAATTAGGATATCATCAGTTAGATCTGAAGTAGAGCGATCATTAATGAATCCATAAATTTTCTTGGTCATAATTAAATGCATTACTGCTACTTGGATTAGATCATATGAATAATTAGTTCCTTCATGCAATACGGTATAGGGAATTCCATCTGGATACTTCTCACTCAAAGATGGTAGAGAATTTAGAATAGCCTCACTTGCAGAAAGGATCATTTCCTTGTTTTCCTTTGTCTGATCATCTGTGTTTTCATTTTTAATCGACTTGATGATTTCTTTTCCCAAGTTCTCATCCTTTTTTGCCAAGTAATTACCCGTATTTACTGAATATTCTCCAATTTTAAATATAACCTCTATCCAAACAAGTTTTGGGAAATTTTAAAGTGAAACGCAAGAATTTTGAGTTCTTATCGATTTATTTCTTTAGGCATTCGTTTAACTTTACATAATAGATGAATATTAAGATATTATAAAATTATAATTCGAATAGTTTGCGTCATTAACGTAATAATTACTTAATTTGGATCATTCTGCATTTTTACCTTACTAATAAATCGATTGAGAAGTAATAAGCCCGCAAAGACCATAATGCTGCTAGCGAAAAAGGATATTCGATATGAACTGTCTAGACTATTTCCGAGATAGACTGATACATCAACTAATGGAGCAAAAAATATGGTTGCACCAAATCCCCACGATAAAAAGAATGTTGCGTTATAGTAGCCTAATAATCTCCCTTGATCTTTATGGGGTATAATTCGAGTAGCAATGGAGTAACTTGATGCTTGAATAATAATATTTGCAGACCCAATAATAATCGCTGAAAATAGAAGTAAATTATATGATGGAGCTATACTCAACCAGAATAATGCAATAATTGTCATAATTGTACCAATTCTCAATATGATCGTATCATTTGTTTTACCAAGTCTTGATCCAACAATAATCCCAGTAACTAGTGAAAAAATGCTACCTAAATTTCTGTATAATGCGATCTGACTATCTGTTGCATTGATAGTTTCGTCATTTGCAATAAATAGTGAAATGATAATTCCAACTCCGTTTTTTCCAAAATTTATGAAAGTGAGAGCGATTATAAATGGTATAAAACTATATTTCATATCAAAATTCGATTGTTTGTTTTCAACCAATAGGGCCTCTGCATTATCATTAACACTATCCCGTTCATTATTTACATCTTTTATTGCAAAATAAATAATGAAAGCTGAAATAAACATAAGTATAACAGCTATATAAAATAAAATACCCTCAGAAAATCCAATACCCCCCTTGTAAAATAATGAACCAGTAAATGCACCTATAATTCCCCCTAATCCCCCTCCAACACTCAGTTGACCAATTAATCTTGTTCGTTCTTCATCATCTGTTCTTTCTGCTATTAATGTCATTAATCCAATGTTGGATGCTGACCAGGGAAGTTCAATGATTACTAACATACCAATAATAGTATAACCTGCAAAACTAAGTGAATAGTTATCGAGTGAATAGATGTGTAGTTGAACCATTATAAGATGAAGAAATGCTGCGACAACTTCCCCAATAATAACGAATCTATGTGATTTATGGATTTTATCAATCAAAGGTCCCCACAGAAATGATTGAGCGCTTGCTGAAATTATCATTGGTAATGTTGCCATCAAGGTAATTTCAGTTGTAGATAATCCAATATTTTCTTTCAAGTAAATTGATAAAAAGGTATAAATCAATAATCGACGAAAGAAAACTAAGAAATGAAAACTTGATAATCCGAAAAATTCTCCCGATTTTAATCGACTATAGTTTGCAAATCCCATAAGTTCAGTGAAAGTTAAATCAATTAAATATTAGGAATCAGTGCAAAATTTTTTTCTTTATCACGATTTATATGACTCTAAATAACATTCTTCTATTTTTTAATCCGAATTCTTGCATCAAGAACGACAGGAGTATCTCCTATTTCAAGAGCCAATAGTGGATTGATATCCAACTCGATAATGTCTCGATGATCTGAAGCAAGTTCAGAAAGCTGAATAACTGCACGTTCTAACTTTTTAAGATCTACTGGATTGTCTCCCCTATAACCTAATAAAAGCGGATAGCCTTTGAGCTTACGTATCATTGTTCTAGCACGAACTTGTGAAATTGGAACCCTGCCAAAGCTAACATCGTCCAAAACTTCGATTAAAATTCCTCCAGATCCAATCATTATTAATGGACCAAATTGAGCGTCTACAATAACACCCAATGCCATTTCGACACCTCCAGCATAATATTTCTGAATTAATACGTCTCGATCATCATCTGGAACGTTTTCCATATCATAAATTTTGTAAATCTTATCATACGCTTTCAATAATTCTTCTTCAGTGCGAATATCAATTATTACTCCACCCTTGTCAGTTTTGTGAGTAATTGATTTCGTTGCCATTTTTAGTACTACAGATGAATTGATTTTAGCAAATACTTGAACTAATTTAATCCCATCTGATACAATTTGGGATTCTGGAAATTTAAATCCATATTCTGTGAGTATCGTTTCTACATCTTCCTGTGGTAAATAAGATACAATTTCATCTGATTGTTTTGCTCTCTCAATTATTTTGTCTGTAAGAACCGATGGAGGAATAATATCTTCAACTTCTTCAATTGGACTTTGTCTCCAATTGGCGTAAACAGTCATTGCTCTTAACGCAAGAACTGCAGATTCTGGGAAGGAATACATAGGAAAATGATAAGGGCGACCTCGACTTTCTATTAATTCGCTCCGCCCCATAATAACAGCCAATACGGGTTTATTATGTTTAATAACACATTCTTCAATTACATTAGCTACCTCAAGTGTGTTTACAATCAATGGAGGGACAAATATTATGATAACTGAATCAACATTATCATCATCTAAAACTCCGTTTAACGCTGCACGAAATTGATTTGGTCCACCTGAAGCGATTAAATCGATTGGATTACTTAGACTTGCTTCTGCAGCGACATGTGGTTTAATTTTTTGAATTGTTTCTTCAGAAAATTTGGCTAATAGTAACCCTTGTGCAATTAACGCATCAACAGCTAATGTACTTGGTCCACCTGCATTAGTTACAACTGCAACATTGGGACCATTTGGAAGAGGTAATTTTGAAAAAGCAGCAGCGCATGAGAATAAGTCTTCAACACTAGATACTCTAATAACCCCTGAAGTATTAAGAGTTGCTTCAAGAGCAGTTTCTACGCTAGCTAAAGCACCAGTGTGAGATGAAGCCGCTCTAGCACCAGCTGCGGTACGACCACTTTTGACCAAAATGATTGGTTTCTTTCTTGATGTTGCCTGAGCGACTTCTGAAAAATGCCATGGATCGCTGAATGACTCCAAATATGCCAGAATTACATCGGTATTTGGATCATCACCCAAATTCCTTATCATGTCAGTTCCATTCACATCTGCCTTATTACCCAAGGATACAAACTTTGAAAAGCCAAGTCCCAATTCAGTCGCATAATCGATAACTATCACACCCAATGCTCCGGATTGTGATATGAATCCAATTTTTCCTTTAATTGGGGTCCGTGGCGAGAATGTCGCATTTAGATATGGAGCGTGACCTTGTAGAATTCCCATACAATTTGGTCCGATTAACCTCATTTCAGCAGTATTTGCAATCTCGACAAATTTAGCCTCCAAATCAGCACCTTCCTCATTAACCTCTTTGAATCCAGCTGTTATGATTACTGCACCTTTTACTTTCAATTTTGCAGCTTCTTCTATAATGTTGAGGACATATTTTGAGGGTACCACAATAATTGCTAGGTCAATAGTATCTGGGATATCACTTAGACTTGGATAAGCACGTATTCCCATTACAGATTTAGTGTTTGGATTTACAGGGTAAATTGTACCTTCGTATCCATATTCAAGTAAATTTTTTAGAATGGCTTTTCCGATCGATCCGTCTCGTCGACTTGCACCAACAACAGCCACAGTATCGGGTGAAAACATCAATTCAAGATGTTCCAACTGTGCTTTACTATCCATGATGATTTAATGATATTTCTTTGTCATTAAAATTAGTGTTCAATCATATTAAATGGTTATATTCGTTTTTTTTTTAACGCATTTTAATAGAAAAAAGTTCAAATCAGAAAGTGAAATGATATTTTGTAAAATTTAAGGGATGAACCCAGATGTTACCGGGTACAATCTTCCAATACCGAATGTTCGCTTTTTGAGTTTAACAGTTTGGCATATCTGTGACCGCTTAAATTCACTACGTCTAACCAGTTTTAAAATATTTAAGACGATTTCATCTTCAAAACCATTTGCAATTATTTCCTTGATTGTTAGTTCCTCTTCAATTATTAATTCTAGTACAGCATCAAGTACATCATATTCTGGAAGCGAATCACTGTCTTTTTGATTTGGTCTTAGTTCTGCAGTTGGGGGTCTAGTTATTGTCGCTCTGGGTATAATTTCCTTGTCCTTATTGAAATATTCTGACAATTTGTAAACTTCATTTTTGTAAAGATCACCAATCAAATTTTTCCCACCAACAGAATCTCCATAAATTGTGGTGTAACCACACGCGATTTCTGATTTGTTTCCGGTGGATATTACCATTGCATCAAATTTGTTACTGAGATACATTAGAATCGTACTTCTAATTCTTGGCTGAATATTCTCATCCGCTAATGAGAATTCGGTATTTACATCAACGTTTGATTGAATAGTTTCAACCATCAAAGAATGTATTTTGTTAATTGGAATTTCCAATAGCTCGATGCCTAAATTTGCCGAGAGTATTTGTGCTGATTCTCTTGATTCATTTGCAGAGAACTTGGTTGGTAGATAAACGGCCCTTACATTTTCTTTACCGAGTATTTTAGTCGCTAGAACTGTTGTCAATGCAGAATCAATCCCTCCACTCAATGCAATTAACACACTTTTATTTAGGTTATTTTTTTCCAAATAATCAAGTAAATTAATTTTGATAGCTTCAAACATTTCATCCTCCCATTTTTTAACATAATCAGCTGATAATGTTGGATTAGAGATTATTTGCTTCATTTTCCTATCATATTCAAATTCTAAGAAATCCTCTTTATACGGTTCAAGGAAACACATCAAATCCCCTTTATTATTTACCAAAAAACTTCTTCCATCAAACACTATTTCATCTTGAGAACCTACTAGATTGACATAGGCAAAAATTATGTTTTCTTCCGCACAATTGATGTGATTTTGAACCACCGCTAATCGATCTTCAGGTTTATCCCAATGATATGGGGAAGCACTTATGTTAATGATAATTTCTGCACCTTGATTGACCTGATATTCTGTCACTCTTATCTTGTGCTCAGGCCTATCATCCCACATATCCTCACATATTTGCAAGCCGATTTTAACATCTCCAATAGTTATCACTTTTAGGCCTGTAGATGGGAGAAAATACCTTTTTTCATGAAATACATCATAATTAGGCAGTAAAGTCTTATCAATAATATGTAGAATCTTTCCATCAGCAATTACATAAGCTGAATTATATAACAATATTTTATTTTTTGCAATAAGTCTACGGGGTGCACCAAGAATTACAATATCAGAATTAGTATTGGATTTGATTTCTTCAATTGCCATTTCGATTTGAGTATGGAAATCATTATAATTTAACTGATCTAGTGGAATATAGCCTGATAGAGATAGTTCAGGAAATACAAGAATTGATATTATTCCATCCCTTGCTTTAGTCTTTATTATCTCAATTATCTTGTTTTTATTGTAACTAATATCCCCAACACGAGAATTGATTTGACATAAAACAAATTGTATGTTACTGCTCAAATTAGGTAAACTATCCTTTAAACAAGTGTGGAAATATTTTGCTATATTTTTATTATGCTCTTATCCTCATTAATTTTTCTTTTCCTAATAAATTTATCTTCCATAAATACATTTGACCTCAATAATGAAAAAAGAAGATATATATCTAAAAATTAATTTAAGTAATGGGAATTGGTAGACTGATTAATCGGTTTCAAAAGGGTGTAATTCATAGCTCATAATTACTTATTAATATTACAGTTATTAGCAGTTTTACAGGGGGTAGCTAGATAATTGCAATCATATGAAGCAACCAAAATATTTGTTATCGACGATAGTGTCTTTATCAGAAATGCTTTCATGGACTTATTAACCGTCTTAGATTTTGAGATAGTTGGAATTGCTTCAACTGGAAAAGACGCTTTCAAATATGTTGCAGAAACCCGACCTGATCTTGTACTCCTAGATACTTCAATACCCAATTTCACAGCTCATGAAATGATTAGAGGACTGCTTGCAATTAATAGGAATTTAGATATTATTATTTTAGCACCTCTGTCTAATCAAAATGAAATTGCAAGCTTGTTAAGAGAAGGTGCAGTTGATTATATCCCCAAACCAATTATTGCTAGGCAAGTAGAGTACGTACTTCGTGGATATGAACTTTCAAGTGGAGTTAAACCTCCAACGGAAATTCAAACAATTGCTCAGATATATTCAATCTACTTTGAAGAGATCCTCAAAATTGCTCCAGAATCATTAGCTAAAATAATAGAAAAAGCAGCATTAGATCCCTTGAAAAGATTAAGCAAGAAATACAATGATCGATATACAATCGAACTTAATCCGATCAGGATTCATCTGAATATGGCCCAGGAGACTCACAGCAGAAAAATTTACTTGATGTATAAAAATCAATTATCACGATTATTCATTTCAATTGTAAATAGATTAAGCAAACAATTACCTGAAGAGTATATATTTAGTTTAATGTCAGAGGCTTATCAATCCTATTATCCTCTAGCTAGATATTTATTGGTAGATATAGATTTCTCTCTTCCTGTATGGAAAAATTACAATGTAGAGACGAATAAAGAAGCGATTATGAACAAAAGAATAAATGCAAGATTTGATTATGTCTATCTGAAAAATGAAGATTCCATGCTACCCCAAATAGAAACTTCAGTCGATCCGAGTTCGAAGTTACAAGCTTACAAACAAGTTGTTCGTCATGATCCACGAGTCGCTCCACGGTTTCCAAGACCCACAGATACTGATTTATCTGCATTGGATATCCATGTACTTCTCAGTTATTTCGATGAGATCGTTGGCCCCAAGACTGAATTAATAATTCCACCACCACACGGTAGAATAGAGAAAGATAAACTACAATCAATACCTCGTTTCTTGGATTTAATGGGTGTAAATCCAGGTGAACCATTTATTCATTCAGTGAATGATTACGGTTCAATCAATATGGTATTTACTGTCGATAGTCACGATGCAAGGGGTGGATCAAAAGATTTCATGATTAGTATTGCTGTTTCCCCAGCCGAAATTACTGTTATGATTAAAATATCACAACTCGGTGCATTATTGCGTGCAGTAACTGCTGAGATCGCGAATCATTATCGTTTCAAGGGAGAAAGAGAAGATAGTATGAAATTAATTTCTACTCCTCAAGAAATCTTGGAAACTTTGCTTTATGAATTAACTAAATACTTGAAATCCAGTTGAAAAAATATCTTAATCACTTTTGATTTACCTTTGATTGTGAACAATTAAGTCAAATAATCACTTCATTTCATTATTATTAAAAAAACTATGTTGAAAATGAATTCTTTACTCATTCATAACGTCCAAGTCAATATTCTTATTATATCAAGTTAGTCAAGAGTCTTAAATACTTGATTGAATTTTTGTCAATCGAGCACTCTCGTAAGTAAGAGGAGAGACCTTCATGAACGCGTACGTTGAAAACACAATCAAAACCGTGAAAAGAAGAGATCCTAATCAACCAGAGTTTCATCAAACTGTGGAAGAAGTATTAGAATCCATTGCACCTGTTCTTAATGAAAATCC
>JAAFKL010000139.1 GCA_021399405.1 Candidatus Heimdallarchaeota archaeon
ACAAGAGGATTTTCATTTTCTGCCTCGTAAGTAAAATCAGTTTGTGGAATAAGGAAAGTACTGTGAACCAGCTCTATAGTAATCGTAATATTGTCATAATTGCCTGCTTTGTCATAAACTCGGAGTTCTACTGTTCGCACCCCCGGAAGAAATGAACGTGGATTGAATTCAATTGTACCTGAAAATGGTTTTGAACCGATTGTAATACTCGGACCTAATACAGAACCTACTAATAATTCTACCCTATCCAAGTTTAGATCATCATCCACGGAGAATGAAATTATTGATGGGTCTTCAACACTTAGTCCATCTAAATTTGTTATATTAGATGACAATATTGTTGGTTTGGTGAGATCAAGTGTGAATATTGATTGATCAGTATCTGTCAACAATGATAACGTGTTTTCTTCAACTAAAGTTAAATTATGAATTCCCTCAGTAATGCTAGGTAGTGGATCTCCAGAGGATATGAAACCGACAGAAATATCATCAACAAAGGCTTCAGCCGAATTTGTTTGAGATGTGAACTCCACATTTACAATGGGAGTATTTACGAAGGATCCACTTGCAGGGTGTATTATTGTGACATTTGGAATAAAATTAGGATTATTCATTCGAATTGATACAACATCCATCTGAGTCAATGGAGAACTGCTATCCACAAGTCTTACAACCAACATCACTTGTTTAGATTGAGTTAAACTGAAATTTATTTCCTCATTTATGCCACTTCCATTTGTTGAAGAAAATAGTACTTGTAATTCTCCAAAATTACCTGTGGTGGCATCAAATATTAACAAATCTACATCTACACCTACGGGAACTACAGCTTCAAACGAATAGTCGGTCCCTGATTCCAATGTAGCTTCCCAGGCAACAACATTTGAAGTGAAAGGATCTTCAAGATTAAATGAAACGGAGATATCCTGATTAAATATTATACTACCTGATAAAGCTCCCAAAGCTGCTTGAGCATTTACTGCACCCCATCCCTCAACATTATCTTTTCCAGTTCGTTGAATACTTGGGGTTTGATCTGGGGCTTCCACTGTTTCACCACCTGCAGAGCCAATATTTGCGACTTCAAAAGAACCTGCAAGAATTGCACGTTTGATTCTGAAAACGTCTGAAGATGTCCACTGCCAAGTATTATCAGATGAATATTTTTCCATAAGCAGTAATGCAAGACCCGCTACATGTGGTGAAGCCATGCTTGTACCTTGTAAAGCAATTAAATCATTCGATTTTTCACCAACTCCAATATCATTGCTGTCCGGAGCAATTATCAGACCCAACCCCTCTGCATAACTCGAATCATGACTAAAGGCAGTAATAGATGGAAAGGCTGTCGATCCACCTGGAGCGACAATATCTGGTTTCGATAATGCAGGTTCTGAGTTGAAATTTCCATTACTAGAATAAGATGCAATTTCGTTATACCGATTTACAGCTCCAACAGTAATTGCCTCTTCAGCGGATCCTGGAGAAAATATTCCTCCACTATTTTTTCCTTCATTTCCGGCTGCAACAACAGAGATTATACCATTATTTGCTAAAACTGCAATTTCAGAATCGAGTGTAGCTTGTACTACTGTAATACCAATACTTAGATTAACCACAGTGATGTTGTAAGTTAGCTTATTGGCAACTATCCAATCCATTGCATTGAGAAAATCGTTTGTGCTACCATCACCATTGCCATCTATTACCTTGACAGGGACTATGTTAACACCGGGGGCTACACCGCTGTATTGTTCATATCCATCCTCAGTTTCTTGACTAGGAAGTTCAGAATCATAAGTTAAAGTTGCCCATCCCTCATAGTCTAAATCTTCAGCACCACCTTGATTTCCAAACCCAACATAATAATCCCCAGGGACAATATCTGAGAAAGTAACTTCAAAGTAACCAGTGGTATCCGTTTCAACATTCGTTCCAGATGCCAAAACAAAAGATCCTCCACTTTCCGTCACCAACAGAATTGAGGCAGTTCCACCTGGGTTATCTGCACCTTTAGTACCCCAATCCATACCAACAGTTATGGAACTTGACACATTTACATTTGCCCATAAAATATCTGCAAAAAAACCTGCACTTGGCAAAGTACCTCGAGCAGTTTGAGTGTATGTATCACTAGTAATTGGTAAACCAGTTGCAATTCCTGCCACATGAGTCCCGTGTCCATCAGTATCAATGGCTAATGTTGCATTGTTATTCAAAGCATTGTATGAGGCGATAATTCGACCTTCAAAAGCAGAATGGGAAAAATCTATACCCGAATCTACTACTGCGATACTGTAACCGCTACTCCCAGTAAGACCTTGATCCCAGAGAAAGGGACGTACCCCTAATTGTGAGGTCGAATAAGCTAACTGAGGCTCTAATTCCAAATTTTCCTCAATTACTGCAACCCCTGGAAGTTTACTTACAATACTTAACAAAGCTGTATCCATTGTTACGTGTAGAGCTGGAAGTGTTTCATAGCGTCCAAGAATGGAGATACCACCCATATTAAAACTTGTAGGGACAAAATTGAAATCTTCAAACAAGATAATTGCATCTAATTTATCTTGGTCTGAGTTTAGGTAGTCAGAAATTTTATCATTATTACTATCCACTTTCAGACTGTTCCTCTTAATAATATCCCTTAAATCATCAATATCTGTAGGAAAATCTATTTCTTGAGCAACTTCTGTAATTTCAGTAATAATAGAATTAGGTTGCGTGACAAATAATGAGGATGTCACGATGAATATAACAAATAAAAAGATTGCAGATTTCCTTTTCATTTCTAAACACTAGAACCATGTCGTGCAGTTATAAGTATCTTTACTAATTAATCTAGAGCGGTCGGGTATTCAATTAATAAATCTTGATTTTGAATATCAGAGTCGTTTTCTTTTAATTCTTGTTGAAATTAATCCTATCAATGCAAAACTCGCGAGTATTGTAATTAAAGATAAGGGAGTTTGATCTCTTTCCGATGTACTAACCTCTTGAACTGTAGCAGTGATTTCATGTGTGATAACCTTAAAATTACCTGCATTATCTGTCACATTGAGAGTTATGATGTACTCTCCATTATATCTAAATTTAATATTGATTTGCTCCAGACTAGTTACATTTATTGTCAATCCGCTCAATCCGTTACCCCATGATAAGCTTGCAAAAGCTACACCAGTTGGGTTCACACCTTCATCTTTGAAATTGAACTCAATTGTCACACGTCCAATTCCATCAGTGAAATTTGATGGTGAGATGAAATTCGCAATTGGTGATGTAGTATCCAAACGATAAATCGCAGTTATTTCCCTAGTATTTTCTATACTGTATCTCCCTTGATTTGGATCTGTGGTATTTACAATCTCAAAGGTATTAGTGACAGAAATAGTAACTAAGTGAATTCCTTCAATAGTTACATCTTCACCGGCATTTGAAAAAGATAAAGTTAGATTTTCCAATCCCACAATTGATCTTGATAAATCAGTGGTATTGGAGACTATAGTTGCACTTATCACAGAACCTCGTAAGGTTGAATATTCCCAATCAATGAAACCCCTCGAATGTCTAGAAATTGTATCATTTGCAGTAAGCAATGTGACATCTGGTCGGGCATCTCTAATAAGAATGGAACGTGGAGCGGTTTCATTATATACACTGCCAAAATACGTCACATAAGCCTGTACCTGCAATAAATTCGAAGCTTCAAAATCAGCATTGATTACTACATTGAATATTGTAACTGTTTGAGTGAAATTAGCACTATCAATTGTTTTGTTGATTTCTTGCTTATTGACAATTGGAGTTGTAAGACTGGTTTCAATCCAATCAACAAGTGGTTCATCTGAGCTATCATTCTCGTATAATCGATATCTATAAGAGAATTCATCATTATCAGTTGCATTAACAGTAGTTACATTGAATACAATAGTATCGGCATCAGTGTACTGAAATTCAATAGATTTTGAGTCATCGAACTGATTTAAGGCTTCAGTAAAGGTTGTATTAAACTCAAACCCGTTAGAAAGTGTATGAAATATTGGTTCATCTGTAGATGCCCTTTCAAATCCGTACTCGTTTGATGCAGTAAAGTAAACCCATCGCTGAGTTAAGGTGTAGTTAAATTCAAACCGTAAAACATTTCCAGCATCAGAGACTTGAACCATTGTTTCTTTCTCAGATGAGCCATTATACAATGCTTCTGTAGAATTTCCAAAAGCAAGAGTTACTACTGTTGAATTAGTAGAGTCTACAGCTTCATAAACTATGAGAACTTCTGTTCCAATAGCTGTATAGAATTCATCAACTTGATTTCGATCAACTGTATCATCGTTTGGTGTCCCACCAACTACATCAACAAAATTAGGAAATTGCGAACCCTCAGCAGTCCACATTTGATGACCTAATGCGTTATCTACAAAATCCAATTCTTCTTTAGTATTGTTGGTCAAAGTATTTGACCATGAATATGCAAAGAAATAGGTATATTCAGTAACATTTAGTTCAATTTCATAAAATGAATCTGGTCCTAGACTACTATCTAAAGTAAAATTTCTTCCTGTGATTGGATCTGTATCTAAACCACTGCCTTCACCGACTAATACTAATCCATCTACATCAAATCGATCCGCCTTGTATAAGATGGTTACAGTTTGATTTTCATCAAAGATGTAATTATTTGATTCTCCACTGGGATTTACACCCCTAAATGTTGGTTCAGAAGGTTTTGGAGGATCTTCAGCTAGAACAATACTCAAATATTGAGTAGGGTATAAACTGATCACCATTAATAATATAATAACAAGAAATTTTCTTTTCATAAGCGACACTTGAACCTCAGTATGACTATTCGCAGTCTAATGCCGATTTCTTTGTCCTTTAAACAAATCGATAGGTACTAGGTTTTTTCTTGCTTCATCAAATGATGTTGAGTTTCCTATTTGATTAAGAAAGTTATCAATCAAATGTGTGGAATTTTGCAAGAAGTTATTTTGATTCAATTTCTTAATATTGAAAAAGCCTGATGAGAGGTTTTCCTAATTGGAAAAATTGTAGATAATGATTTAGATTCACAGTTGATAATGAATAATAATTTAGGAATTCAATTAATGGTTTAAACTTACTAGTTGTGACGGATTCAATGAATTTTTACATACAGGGCATTCTCCTTTGATTTTCAACCATTCTTTAATATGAGTGGAATGTGATTCATGGCTGCAATAGGGACATGCTACAATAAAATCAGAAACAAGCAGTGGCCCTTTGCACACAGTACAAAGTGGCAGCATTGCATTGCATTTTGGACAAGGATCTTTTACCTCTGTAATAATGGTATTACACTCAAAACATTGGGGTTTTGCTTTAATTCTAAATAGTTGTTTGCTCTTTACAAAATACTTGTTCACTAATTTTCCATCATAATATCCCCTTGCGATAAGGATAGAGAGGTTGTTAATGAGATCATCCTTATGTATTATGGAATTTTTAGAAAGCTCATTCATTGAGATCCTATTGTTCTTAAACGCAGCACTTTCGATGGCCTGTATTGTGGATTGTAGATTCTTTTCTAATTCGTTTATTGGGATATTTGGCTGGGGTTGTCTTCTTTCTATGACACGTATTGATTTACGAGTAGTTTCAGCAACTAATAAACCAGAACCAATTATTAAATAAATTTTACTATATGCTTGGATTGCAGTTAAAGCAAATTTACTCCTAATTTCCTTTAAAGAAATTTTTTCTTTCATTAGAATAAGTCCTAGTATTTCTTGATCTAATTGAGGTAAATCGGTCACCTGAACTAATGGTGGTAGTTTTGGAATTTCAGTTAATGTAAGAACTGAATCCTTTGCAACTGCGTTTGCAATACCACGAGAAATGAAGACGTAAGCTTTTTCTCTTGCGGTTTCACGATCAAGTTGGAGAAGTGCTGCAATTTTAGGCCAAGATATGACTTGTTCAGATATTAATGCTCCTAGAATTATTCGTTCCCAACTTTCCAACGCAATACTGTGTATGGAAGTTATTTTGGCTATATTAGTAAGTTCAAACGATTCTGCTGTTCTCATCGCACCGTCGATCTGGCCTGAAATATATAGATCAATAATCCCTTTGATAGCCTCATAACGCTTGACACCCATTTTTTTCATGATAGTTTTCACATTGATCCTTTTTTCTGTACCAATAAGCCCTAAAAGTACCCTATAATTAAATAGAGAAGAAGCCACAAGCTGATCAATTGGAATAACTCTAGTTGCCTTATATGGTTTCAATGGTTTCAAAAAACCTTTTGTTGACATATTGAAAGGAATTTCTCGAGTTGCAGTTAATCTGGCGACCACTTGTAGTAGAGATGCTCGATGTGTATTAAGAACAGAAGAAAGTTCTCGCAACGATGCTGTTTTCCTCAAGTTTATGTATCCAATTGTTAATTTCTCGATTTCAGACATCATTTCAACTGGTTTCTGAGGAAATAATACAAGAAAATGTTTTATCTGAATTATGACTTCCGTCGCCTTAATCTTTGATTTATGGATTGTAAAATTACATAAAATCATGTTCGATAATATCATATCAACAATTATGGCCTGAACTTTATGTTCAGGGAGTTCAAGGTTATTTGATATCTCGTTGAACGTCGTTTGTTCTCTAAGAATTGCATAACCGATAACTTCTTTCTCCCGTTTAGATACTTCATCAGCAGAGATTTTCGGTAGTTCGAAATGAATAAAGAATTCAAAATGACGTTCAGTAACTTTACTAGAAGAAATTAGACCCTGAGTAATATAAATGGCTAAAATATGAACAACAGCCTCGAACGTTATAGAAAATGCTTTTTGTAATTCTTCAATAGAAACCTTGAATCTTGCTTTTAGGTATGCTAGGAAAATGCGATCATCAAGCGTTAGATTGGGGCTTTGTCTCTCGAATTTATAATTAACAGAACTTAACAGGAAAGTATCAGATGTGAAGTGACCTTCAATCAGTTTTGATTGCAATAACCGACCAATTTTTTCTTCTAGGTCCAATCTTTTCATATTTAATAGCTCTTGCAATAGCTTTAGCTTCACTTCCTTAAAATGAAGTATTGAGCCGATTAGAATAGAGATTTCTGAATCCTTTAATTTGGAAAAATATGGCCTGACGTGAGTTAATGGATTAACTGTTTCCGTTTCAAGTTCAACATCTTCCATTGATCTCACTAAGATTTTAATTTCCTTAATTTAAATCACATTTCTAAATATAAATAGGTTTCATTTTCGATAACTAATATTAATTGGCTAGTTTCTTTTGAATTAATAATAGGAACTGTTCATGAATTCGAGTATCATTTGTTAATTCTGGATGAAAAGTTGTTGCCATAATATTATCCTGTTGAACAAAAACTGCATCTCCCTTTATACTAGAATGGGACACTACATCTTTTCCGATTGATTTTATTCTTGGAGCACGAATGAATACCCCCTCAAATTCTTTGTCTTCTCCATCAATTGGCATCATTGTACTGAAAGAGTTAATCTGTCTACCGTAACCATTTCGAAGAATTTCGATATCTAAGAAAGGAAATGCACCTTCTTTTGGTTCACTGTTCTCTGTTCTCTTTACATTGTTAGACAGTAATATCGCTCCAGCACAAGTCCCAAATACAGGAAGCCCGCTTTTGATCTTGTTTCTTACAGCAACTAACATCCCATTTTTTGATCCAATTAAAATCATGGCTGAACTTTCCCCACCAGGCATGATTAGACCATCGATATCCTCGATTTCTTCAGGTAATATTACACGTTTAGTGTGTACTTCAATCTTCAATTTATTAGCTGCAACATGAACCAGTTTATCATGTTCCTCAATCGCACCCTGCAAGCTAAGAATACCAATTATCATAATTTCACATCGAAAATAATTATAAAATAAACAAATTAAAAACTAATTATTAAAGGTTCGATCCTCTAGTTTGGATTTTTTGTTTATCTTCCATGTCTGCAATACCTAAACCAGCCATGGCTTTTGTTTCGTTGACCATTTGTTGAGCTTCAAGTACTTTATCCGCATTTTGCCAGTGAGTAGTCGCATATACAATTGCAGCTGCTCGATTTTCAGGGTCCTCTGATTTGTAAATACCAGATCCGACAAAAACACCATCACAATTCATTCTCATCATCATTGCTGCATCTGCAGGAGTTGCAATACCACCTGCTGAGAAATTCACAACTGGTAATCTACCTGCTTCAATTACTTTGAATAGAGTTTCTATGCTAACTTTCATTTCTCTTGCTAGGATTAATAATTCTTCATAATTATCCT
>JAAFKL010000140.1 GCA_021399405.1 Candidatus Heimdallarchaeota archaeon
AGAATAAGTTTGATTTATTAATTATTCACGAATTTATTGAATGCTGCATTTGCATCTCTGCGTGTAAGATTCACTGGTGGTGATTTAAAGAGATGTGCACAAATACTATTGATAGGACCCCCTTCGCCTTTGCGGATGGCTAATTTTGCTGCCCTGATTGCGTCAACAAGAGAAGCAGCACCATTACTGTCATCGACTTCCATTCGAATATCTATCTTGACATCTTGACCTAGGAAACTTTTTCCAAATACCCAATAATGACCAATTCGTCTGCTACCAAGGAAATCCAAATAATCTGTTGTTCCAGCGGCAACTCTAATATCATATGGTAGTGATCGTTTGATTGAATCTTCCTTTGTTCCCCTTTTGAGACTTCGTCTCTCATAATCAAGTGTGGTTAATCCTTCTAATCCACCACTTACATCCAATTGATATGTATCTTCTACAACAACTGCTTGTTCATTTAGGATTTCCAAAATTCCTTTATGGAAAACAGTACCGCCTGCTTGACTTTGTAAATCATCACCGATGATTACTAATCCCTTATCTTTGAATTTTTTGACCCAAGAAGAATTTCCAACTACTGGAGATGGTGTTGAATTCATAATCCCAACACCAGCTTCATAAGCTGCATTTGTGAAATATTCAACTGCATCTTTAGATCCAGAAGGTGTGTTAATGATTAACAATTCGGCATTTGTGGATTTAAGAATCTCGGATACGTTAACATCTGATTCAGTTGAAACTTTCACAACATCTTTTGTATACTCTGAAAGACCATCCAATGTAGGGGCTTTTTGTACAGTTACTCCTAATTTTGTCAAAGCAGTTATTCCTCGCTGATTGTTTGGAGGAGCAAAAATTGCCTCAGACAATTCTTTCCCTACTTTGCGTTCATCTACGTCAAATGCAGCAACAATTTTTATGTCGGGTATAGCTAATCCACCCATTTTGGGATACATTAATTCTCGTGTGCTATGTTTTTTGTAATACTCAATTGCTTGAACAAGAGCTGAACTTAGATTTCCAATTCCTGCTAAAGCGACATTGATTTTATTGTTATCAACCATTAATATTCGACCTCTCCTTTAATAAATGCCTCAACTTGCAGTTTAGCCTTGAAATCCTCAATTTGTTTTGGAGGATGCTTAAAACTGTAAGCAGAAATAGAATACAATGGTCCTGATAATCCTCGATCCTGGGCAATTGCAAGAGCACGAATGACATCAATCATTACACCTGCAGAATTGGGAGAATCTTGAACTGACAGTTTTAGCTGTACATTTACAGGGTTTTCGCCAAAATTATATCCAACAGCATGAAGATAACACACTTTTTCATCCTCCAAAAATGGCACATAATCGGATGGTCCAATTCTCGTTGGGACTTCATAAGGGAGAACTGATGTTACAGCCATTGTTTTAGATATTCGTTTGGTTGTAAGTCGATCTTCTTGTTTCATATTTTCAAAATCTGTATTTCCACCAACATTAAGCTGATAAGTTTCTTCAACTTTGATTCCACGATCATGCATTAATTGCATAAGAACTCGGTGCAATATAGTTGCACCTAGTTGAGATTTAATATCATCTCCAGCACATGGTAATCCTGCATCTTTAAATTTTTGAGCCCACACCTCATCTGAAACAATGAAAGATGGTATCCCGTTTGCAAAAGCAACTCCAGCCTCTAATGCCGCTTCAGCGTAAATCTTAGTGGCATTTTCAGAACCGACTGGTAGGAAATTTACTAGAATCTCAGCACCTGCGTCTTTCAATACGGTGGGTACATCAACAGCATCATCATCATTTTCATAACAGAAGAAGGACTCTCGCATATGATCAGCAACACCATCCGAAATAGGTCCCGGAAGAACTGTTACATTCATCTTTGGTACGTCAGCAAATTTTTTTGTAGCATTGGGTTCAACAAAAATTGCTTCGGAAACATCTTTTCCAATCTTCTTTGTATTGATATCGAATACTGCTACTATTTCTATATCTTTGATATGATAAGGTCCAAATCTAACATGCATTAAACCTGGAACAAAATCATCGTCGCTAGCATCTTTGTAATGGTATAAACCTTGGACAATCGCTGAAGCACAACTTCCAAGACCAGCAATAGCTACCTTAATTTTGCGTGTCATAGTAACAACAAATGATACAACTTATTGGCATTTAAAAAAAGAGACATATTACCGCTAGAGAATTTTATTAAATAGCGATATTATTTTATGACCATATAATAGTTAGTGAAAATTTGAATTAATCAAATTACATTATTAGAAATTATGTAATTGAAGCTCGAGGATTATTGAAATGCAATTTCCTTTGTATATGTAGCTTTTGCCAGTGTCGAATCTGATAATGAAACACTAATTCGATTCAAAGTTTTATTTGGTATATCGATTAGTGAAAACTGTCTGTCTAGTTTCTCTAATATAAGCCTGCACATATACTCCATTGTAGCATTGTTTTCTTTGAATTCAGCTAGATCGTCAAGATATTTGTAAGAATAGAGTGAAACCACTTTTTCTACGATTTGTCTTGCTAGACTAAAATTAATTACTGCCCCATCAACATCCAACTCCCTGCTATAGAACACTACATCAAGAGCATAAGTTGCACCATGCACATTTTGTGCTTGACCATACTGCATACCTTCAAGGGAAAAGGCTACTTTCAGGTGATCTCTTAAACTAATGGAATACACGATTTTATCAATTTTCAGAATCCTTAAGCGTTTTATTGTTACGATGGTAACAAAAGTCTAGATTATATAATTAAACAATCAAAACTGTAATTGTAATTAAATACCTGGCCAGTCATTATTGGCATTATCATAATCCTTCTCACTATCAATTGATATCCAGAATTCTGATTCTGGAGCATTATAAGAGGCAAATCCGTCTTCTTTTACAAATTCGACAAAAATAGTATCTTCCATTTGACCTTTTGTCGGAAATCGGTTGAACTCCTCTACCTCCACAATATCGATCCCTCCATGTATGTAAACATCAAGGAGTGGTTTTTCTTTAAATTCTATAATTCGATTTTGCTTTGATAATACAACGCCATAAGGCGACCGCATTTTAACCAAGAACATGGTAGCACTTGCATTCTCAACAGTATGGATTTTTTGCATTGGTTCTAATGAACTATTACAGAGGATATCGCCATTAACTATATACGAGCGATCTGAGCCAATTTTGGTTGATGCGAGCTTGACAGCGCCTCCACTCCCTAATTTTCCTTTTTCCTCACTAATAGAAATATCAATTTTTCCAAATTTTGATTGGTATTCAGCTCCTATCTCCTTCACAATTTCCTCACTAAGGTGACCTGTTGCTAGAATCACATGTGAAACACCTTCGCGTGCTAACCAATCCAGTTCCCAACTGAGAATAGAACGATTCTGAATAATTGTTAGAGATTTTGGAATTCGATCTTGGGTGACTGTACGCATTCGCTTGCCTTTCCCACCAGCTAATATGATTGCTTCAGAAACTTTTTGCATCTTATACTTTTGTTATTAATGTCAAATTACATGAAGATTATTTTATTCCACTCTATGAAATGAGAAAAAATGAGTAATATTGCACCTTATCGAATCTAGTTTGTGATATATGGTTTGATCGTTTCAAAATTAATCAAGTTAGTAAGTTTGATCAGCATCTCTTTCCCTGACGATTCCTCAAATTGAGATAAAATCGAAAGTGCCTCATCTCTGATCTTGATCGTGGTTTCTAGGACTTTTCTAACACCACCACTATCAATTAGAATTGATCTAATCGATTCTGGATCGATGTCTTTTCCTTTGAAATAAAAATCTTCTAGAATAATACGATCTTTCTCAGAAGCCAAATTCATTGCTTCTATAGTAATTAATGATTGAAATCGATTAATAATATCTGAGTCAGGTTCTTTGCCAAGATCCTTCACAGATCCAATTATTGCCAAAACATCATCTCGTAATTGATAAGCTGTACCGAATAGTTCACCGAATTTTGCAATAATTTCGACTTTTTGACGATCGATGTTATTAAAATGGGTTGCTAGAAGAGAACCTACCTTTGCAGATGATTCAAACAAGGATGAAGTTTTGCGATGTAAAATATCCATGAAAAATTCGCGAGATACTTTGTGATTAGTTTTAAGATCCTTTGAGAAGTACAAAGCTGAGGATAAAGCACTACCTGCTTTTCCAAATTCTCTCACTATTTCTGAATTATTAGCTCGTGTAGATAAATCAAAAACAAAAGCTGAAAGATTATAGGCAATTGATAAAGCAGCAAAAGTACCATGTTTCACAAAAAATGAGTCTTCACCCCTTCGCAACATATCTTTGTCAAAAATATCATCTACAAGCAAAGAAGCATTGTGACTTATCTCAATTGCAGAACACAGTGGCTTCAGCATTGATTCATCTTGATTATCTCCAACCAACATCCGAAAACAATACAATACAATTAACGGACGTAGTTTTTTACTTTGACTGTTGGCAAAAACTGGAACAATAATCTTTCTGAGTTGAGAGTTCTCATATTGTTCTTCAATTATCTCCTTGATCCAGTCGATTATTAGCAATCGATCTTCTCTAAAAAGGTCGATGTCCTGTTCCAAGGTCACTCTAGTGAAGTGTTCATTTTATGGATAATAAATAACATGTTATGGATGTAAAAAATAAATAATATTGTGTAGTTTAATAGGAAATTAGTTATTTCACTGAATAACTTTCAAAGAGTAGGATTAACAAATTACAAGAGATCAGATACTATATCTTTTGCTTTAGTTAATATGTCATCGCTGAAAATAGCCATAACCATCGTTAGAATACTTAAGAGCACGATCATAAATTTAAGTGGAGTAAATTCAACAATTTCTACTTTATCCTCTGGTTTATCAACCATAATACGGATTACTCGGGCATAGTAGAACACACTGATTGCAGATCCAATAATTCCGATTATTGCAAGCCAGAGTAAATCAGCTTCAACAACTGCAAGAAATAATAAAAATTTACCAAAGAAACCAGCTAAAGGTGGAATACCCATAAGGCTAAACAAAGCGATAGCAAGTGATCCGCCTAGTAAGGGATCTTTATGAATTAAACCTCTGAAATTTTCAATGTTATCATCACCATCATAACTAGAAATGACTAATAATATTACTGCGATTGCTGCACCTTTCATTAATACGTGAGCAATGATATGGAAAAGAATACCGAACATTGCAGATTCTTGTAGTCCAGTATCGTTATTTTCTAGACCAACCCCAAAAGCAGCGATACCCATAGTTATGTAACCAGCTTGGGCAATTGTTGAGTATGCAATAATTCTCAAAAGCTTGTCTTGTACGACTGCTGCGATATTACCAACTATTACTGATAGTGTCGCAAGAATTGCAAAAAGTATTCCCCAATCTTCGGCCCAAAGAGGCATTCCAACAAAAAAGATTTGAAATACAAAGGCAAATGCCATTTTCTTTGAACTGGCTGATAGAAAATTCACAACAGAGACAGAAGCACCTGAATAAACATCAGGTATCCAGAAATGGAAAGGAACTAAGCCTATTTTGAAACCACTTCCAGCAGCGATCAATGCAATAGCGATCAATTGAAGGCCATGAGAATCTCCCAAAGCTTCTGTTCCAAAATTGAAGGAACCGGTTGCTCCATAATACATGGAAAGACCGTAGATCATAATTGCACTTGACAATGCACCAAGGAGGAATATCTTCATTGCTGCTTCGGCAGATGGTTTTGATTTCTTTCTGAAAGCGACCATCGCATAAGTTGGAATGGAGACTAACTCATATCCAATATAGAGAGGTATGAAATTTTGTGAGGAAGCAACTAATAATGCCCCAAGATTTGATAACAATAGAAGTGAGTAGAAAACACCTAGATCAATTTCTAGATTCATATCCTTCCAAGCAGAAAATACCACAATAGTGGAAGACAGTAATGCAATCACGGCGAAAAATTCAAAGAAATGACCAAATTTGAATAAATCCTGGTTTCTAGAAGCTGTATCGAGATTTCTACCAATAATAAATAATGCGTCACCAACCAGAACTAGTATTGTAGTTCCAACAACCCATTTTTCTGCCTTTTCCCTAAAGAAGAGGTCGAGCATTAGAACAATCAAGATACCAACTACTAGTATTATGAATGGGCTCCAAGTGTTAATAGCGTCGGATAAAGTAATTTTAATCCTCTCCTTAAGAACCAATGACGCTGTTTGACCAATCGTCTAGTATCTCTGATACAATTGTGGGAACTAATCCCAGTACCAAAGTTATCACTGCTAAAACAGTTACTGGTCCAACTTCCCACCATTTAGCGAATTCGGCATTTTCAAGTTCATCAGTTGGTTCGTTGAATAATACTCTCTGTATTGCCCATAGATAATAACCAGCAGTAATGATAATTGACATCACCGCTACTATTGGAATCCAAATCCATTGATCTGAAGCTAGGAGATCTCTATCCTGAAACATGGCTAGAAAGGCTCCAAATTCTGCAATGAAACCAGCTAATCCAGGTAGGCCTGCTGAGGCAAATCCTAAGAATACAAACAAACCAGTAGCAAAGGGCATTTTATGACCCAATCCACCAACTTTTGACATTAAACGTGTATGAGTTTTGGTATTGTGTTCAATAATACCAGCCAAGAGAAATAATCCTGGTGAGATAACACCATGGGCAAGCATCATAAACATTGCGGCATTAAATCCAGTTGTGTTATAAGCTGCAAGACCAAGTAATACAATTCCCATATGAGAAATTGAACTGTAAGCAATCATTCTCTTTAGATCATCCTGTCTTAAAGCAACAAATGCTGGATATACCATCGATACTACACCAATAATAGCAATAAATATCCTAATCTGTTCACCCTTTTCTGATTCAAAGAAATATTCTCCATCCTCCTGAGCACCGGCAAGTAACCAAAAGCCGATTCTCATCAAACCATATCCACCCATTTTTAGAAGTAATCCTGCTAGGATTGCTGATCCAGGTGAAGGGGCTTGGACATGTGCATCTGGAAGCCAAGTGTGCACTGGTACCTGAGGAAATTTGGTAACAAATCCAATAAAAACTAATATGAATATCAATGCAATAGTTGAAAAATCAACACCGCCTGCTGCGAAATTCTCCCTAAGATCTGGGAGATAAAATGTGCTACCGCCTTCAATGTAAATGTAGAATAACCCAATTAGCATCACAAGTGAGGCTAAATGAGTATAGATAAAGAATTTAATTGCAGCATATTTTCTGTTATCTCCACCCCAAATATGAATCAAAAAGAACATAGGCACCAATACTAATTCCCATGCAATATAGAATAATAATAAATCAAGGGCAACGAATGTACCTATAACTGCTGATAATAGAACTAGAATAAGTGCATAATAACTTGCCTCTTGGTCTTTGATATAGAAACTGCTCACCACAGACACTAAGAAAACAATCTGTGTTAATACAACTAAAGGCATACTTAAACCATCTACACCAACAGCAAATGAGATATTGGCACTTGGGATCCAATCGGTCTGATATAACATTTTAAATCCAGCCTCAGAATTAGTAGGATCGTATTTGGGCCCACTGTAGGCAAAATGTACAATCCACAACCAAATACTGTAAAGGGTGGTAAGCCCAATAGTAGCTGTAGTTAGCCATTTAGCTAATGAAGCGTTTTTTCTGCCTAATAAATAAATAGGTAAGGCCAAAGCGATAGGGAGTACCAATAGAATGATCAATTCGTAGTTCATATTATTCCTCGATTTCTCGTTTTCCCATTTGAAGGGTCTTTTTAATACAATTGATCTAGTATTAATTTTAACATCAATAATTTTCA
>JAAFKL010000141.1 GCA_021399405.1 Candidatus Heimdallarchaeota archaeon
CTCACAAAACTTGATGCAACAACTGGACAAAATCTTCTGATTGTCCCAGGTTATATTGCCTCCACAAAAGAAGGTTTAATGACCACCTTAAAGCGAAATGGAAGTGATTTATCTGCTGCAATTTATGGTGTACTGCTAGATGCTGCTGAAGTCAACATCTGGACCGACGTGGATGGATTATATAGTGCAAATCCAAGAAGAGTACCAGATGCTGTAATATTAGATAGAATGTCTTATCTTGAAACATTAGAGCTGGCATATTTCGGAGCAGAGGTTCTTCATCCCTCAGCTATATCCCCAGCTATGTATAAGAATATCCCAGTAATTATTCGCAATACATTCAACCCCACACATCCAGGAACTAGAATCTATCAAATTACAGGAAACAAACTCGATCCTAAACTAGTAAAAGGATTTGCAGCTATTGATTCTGTTGCATTGATTAATTTGGAAGGATCAGGAATGATTGGAGTTCCTGGTATTAGCAAGAAACTTTTCAGTGCACTTACTGAGGCTGATATTTCAGTGATGATGATATCACAAGCTAGTAGCGAATATTCAATTTGTATTGTTGTGACAGAGCAAGATGGACCAAAAGCTCAACAAGTGGTAAAAGAAGCATTTGAATTTGAGATACAACAGGGTCATATTTTATCCATAAATTTGGAAACTGATGTTGGGATATTAGCTGCAATTGGTGATATGATGGTTCACCAACCTGGTATTGCTGCAATATTTTTTAATGCATTGAGTCGAGCCCGTATCAACATTAGAATGATCTCTCAAGGAAGCTCCGAACGAAACATTTCGGTCATCCTTGAGAAGAAAGATATGACTCGGGCATTACAAGCTGCTCATTCAGCTTTCTATCTATCTCATCTTACTTTATCAGTAGGAATTATTGGAATTGGACTAATTGGAGAAACCCTTCTTGATCAGATTAGAGAGCAATTGGATAAACTTAGATCTGAATTTAATATTGATTTAAGAATTAATGGCCTGGCTAATTCAAGTTCTATGTTGCTACAGAGACAGATTTCTGTAACTGATTGGAAAACCGATTTTGATAATAATAAAACTCCCTTGGAGATTGATGAATTCGCCAAATTTGTGAATACTGATTCAATTCCACATGCAGTAATAATGGATTGTACAGCATCACAGGAGATTGCTGATTATTATGAACGCTGGTTGAACCAAGGTATACATGTGATCACTCCCAATAAAAAAGCAAATTCTGATAGTTTTGAAAAATATAAAATCCTGCAGATCTTCATTTATAAAGGGCCATCAACCAATCCATTAGATAAGACAACTCATTATTTCTATGAAACAACTGCAGGTGCAGGATTACCAATTATTTCCACACTTCAAGACTTGATAAAAACAGGAGACAAGGTGATCGAAATTGAGGGTGTTCTCTCAGGTACACTTTCGTTCATTTTCAACAACTTATCTGATAAACAAGCCTTTTCTGAAATAGTCAAACTTGCTAAAAAGGAAGGATACACAGAACCTGATCCCCGAGATGATCTTTCAGGTTTGGATATTGCACGAAAGTTAGTAATTTTAGCCAGAGAAATGGGTCTTGAAACTGAGGTTGATGATGTTAAGATAGAGAAGTTACTACCAGAGAGTTCATTTCAAGCAACAAGTATTGATATATTTTTGGAGGATTTACCTTCTTATGATCAGGCAATGTCACAAAAAGTATCTGAAGCTGCTTCAAAAGATGAAGTCTTACGATATGTTGGGGTCATAAAAGCAAATGGGGAATGCGATATTCAACTAAAATCTTATTCAAAGACTCATCCCTTTGCTAATCTTCGGGGGAGTGAGAATGTAGTATTATTCAAAACTGAGCGATATCAAACCTATCCATTAATTGTTCAGGGTCCAGGAGCAGGTGCTGCTGTGACTGCCGCTGGTGTTTTTGCTGAATTATTGAGATTGGCAGATTTATTGGGGAATTCATAGTGGAACGAGAAGTTATTGCTAGAGCACCGGCCTCGGTTGCCAATGTAATCGTAGGATTTGACCTACTCGGTTTCTCAATACCTATAATGTATGACGAGGTAAAAATTAGAAAGATTGAGAAAGGAGTAACAATAAAATCAATAACAGGTGTAACAACTCAAATTCCTACATCTGCCCCAGATAACACAGCTGGGTTTGCATTACTAAAAATGATTGAGGATCAAAATTTAGATTATGGCTTTGAAATTGATATTACCAAAGGAATCCCATTAGGATCTGGGTTGGGTGGTTCAGCTGCTTCAGCTGTCGCTGCAGTAGTTGCTGCCAATGAATTATTAGACCAAAAATTATCTAAATCAAAATTATTTCAATATGCTATTCAAGGTGAATCTGTTGCAAGTGGTAATTTTCATGGGGATAACATTGGCGCAAGTCTGTTTGGAGGATTAATTGGTTGTATAAATAAAGGTGATATCAATGATTATCAACAGATGGAAATCACTTCAATTCCTATTCCTGAACAAATCCGTGTCGTGATTGCATATCCTAATTTTGTGATGAAAACAAAAGAAGCTAGAGAGATAATTAAACCCACAGTGTCACTTCATAATTATGTAAAACAATCAATGAATCTAGCCTCATTTATTATTGGTTGTTTTAAAGAGGATGTCAATATTTTCAAATCTTC
>JAAFKL010000142.1 GCA_021399405.1 Candidatus Heimdallarchaeota archaeon
ATAGAAGAAAACGATCTAATTAATGAGTATGGAGAAGATTACAGGACTTATATGAAAAATACGAAAAAATTAATTCCAAAAATTTATTGATCATATTAATTGACCTTGACATTCTTTTCTAGTTATATTTAAATAATATCCTTGACTACATTACATGATTGAAAATGAAACTAAAAGGCTTGTTCTTCTATATGAAAATGAAATGGTATATTGTACTACCAATCACATTTCTACTAATGTTAATTACTATTGATTTAGCTAGTGGGACTGCTCCAATACTAGGGTGTAATGATGCCTTTTCGAGACGATTTTGCGATAGTAGGCCAGGCCCCTTCTAATAGATGAGATCGGATGAATTTTAATTCAAATTCTGACTTCTATTTGGGTCGTTATCACTCCCATCTCACTAAATTAAACCTTACAGATCAGATCATATATCAGGTATATGCATTATTTAGAATAGGTGACTTCCAATCTTCTAGACAAAAATTAGATGAGATTGACAAATCAACCATCAAAGATTCTTTTTTATTGGAACTACATGATTTGGTTGATTGCCACATTGAGAATTCTCATCTTACAATTGAGATTACAAATGAAGCACTCAAAAAATTAGAGCTAGAGTTGAATCTACGTTTAATGTTTGCTGATGGAAAATATGATGATATTATTGCCCAACATGATAGTATTATGAAGAAAACATCAGTTGGCGACTTTCATGTGAATGGTTATCTATTAATGATACTAGGAGATGCTTATAGCTTCCTACGTAGTGATGAACAAGCAAAGGTCTGTTATGAAAAAGCATTTGAATTTAGTAAAAATATTGGTAATGAGTATCTCAAAATTGATTATTTGATAAAATTTAGTGTATTAGAAAGAAGAAAACTAAATATGGATAAGGCATCGGATCTACTCCATAAAGCACTCGAACAAAGTAAAAGAATCGATTATCCATCAGGTAAACATCTTAGTCAATATAGTATTGGCACAAATTATTTCAGACAAGCCGAATATCATTTGGCCAATGAATATTTTAATCTCTCTTTAGAAATTTGTAGAGAGTTCAGTACCCCTTTAAATCAAGCACGTGTTCTCATGATGCTTGCAATGGTAACTATAAATCAAGCGGATTATAAGACAGCTACTGGATATTTAGAAGAAAGCCAATCTGTATATGAAAAACATGGGACTAAATACAATAAGATGGATGTAAAAGGCCTATTTGCCTATATCTATAATAGTGAAGGAAAATTGGATGAAGCAAAATCCATTTTCTTGGAATTAATCAATTATTATCGAGAAACTGGTGATATTTACTCTCAAGCAGACGCTTTAATTTCAGTATCTCAAGTTTCACAGAGATTGGGGGAATACTCTGAAGCTATGAATTTTCTCGCACAATGTGAGGGAATTATGGATGAACAAACTTCACAATTAAGAGGGAGGATATATACCTATTTTGGGGATTTACATTCGCTAAAAGCGGAATTTGGTCAAGCATTAACTGCATATGAGAAGGCTAGAATGCTTTTTATTGAGATTCAAAATCCTCATGAAGAATCATTATTATTGAATCGAATTGCTAAAGCATACTTTTTCCAAGGTAATATAGATGAAACAGAGAAGGCCTTGCAAATTGGTATAGCTACAATAGAAGAAGTAGGAGATGATGCTAACTTAGCTGGGATGTACTACTTGTTTGTGAAGACCTCTATAGCAAAAGAAGATCTATCTAAAGCAGAACAATATGATAAGTATCTCAAAGAACTCGGACTTAGGAATGATAACATCTATATTAAGCTATTTTATTTACTTTCAAGTATTCTGATTGCAATCAATAAAAGAGAATTAATAGAACTTGCCAAAGCTAAACAGTTAATTGAGGATCTGATCAAAGGTGACATCCCTGATAAAGAATTATATGTACAAGTCAAAATTGAATACTTGGATATCCTTCTATTTGAATATGAGACATTTGCACTAAGTGACCTTCACGATACTCTCATTTCTGAATTAAATGAATTAATTCAATTTACTCGAAATGAGCAATTATACCTTTATTATGGAGAGTTAAACCTCATACTATCACGTATATATATTTTAGACAAGAAATTCACAGCTGCATCTGATTTGCTAGGTCAAGTATTGAGGCTTACACTAGATAAATCACTATATAAAATCGCTATTGTCATTGCAAATGAAATGGATTCTTTAATTGATTTGATTTCAGTTCATTCTCAATTGGAAAAACCAGGTAAATCCTTACCAACCAAAGTTAGGATCTTGTTAAATCGATATGCTGATCATAATAGGGGGAAAATTGAAGGGCATGGTAAACTTATTATTCTAGCATCGAAAGATTGGAAAGCAATTTACACAAGCACTTTATCGGAAATAAAGTCAAGTGAGAACTTAGTGCAGACAATATTACATGGATTATCAACTCTTCATTCTGGTAGTATCTCTGACACTGGTTTTACATATCAATCGATTAGTAAACTAAGAACATTGATTAAAAAGATAGATGATTTCTATTTAATTTATTGCTATAAAGGTTCATCATATATTGCCAGTGAGAAAATAAAGAGTTTAGGAAATTTAATCGAAATTAATGGTATACTGCTTAATTTTCAAGGTGACAGTAAGAATTCCCATTTCATTAGAAAAGAAATTGAAATAATAATTTCAGAATTTTTTGATTTACCACATGCTTCTCCATCAGTACTGACAGATATCTTTGAAGAAACTAAATCTATAAAGAATCTAACTAAATTTAAGGATTTACTGCACCCTTTCAGATTGTCAATTATACAAATGCTAGAAAAAAATTATCAACTTCCTCGATCTGTCCTGCAAGAGATTTTAAGTATCAATCCTGGAACATTGAACTCCCATCTCAATAAATTGCTAAAAATGAACTATATAGGTAAGAAATTGGAATTCATTGATGAAAAACCAAGAGATATGTACTTTATCCAATCAGCAGGCATGTATCAACTAAATTCATTAAAAGAGGTATTACAGGGGACTATGATTTAGGATCATTTTTCGATTTTGTTAAATTGTTAATAAAATTCGAATCAATCATTTCAATCTAACTGAGGCATATTGGAAAGGAATAGATTATCCATACTAATATCATTTACTGGGGTTGGAATACTCATGATGCAAGCCCCACCCATGGTACAAGGTAATCCACCTGCACCTGGAGGATAATAGGGTGTTGCACTACAATCTCCATGTACCGGTCCACAATATCGGGGATCATCAATAGTGATGGGAGCTGATACATATTCAATGTATACCTCCGTATTGCTCTCTGCAATAGCATTAGATGAAGTCATCATCATAATACTAAGTGCAAGAAAACTTAATAGAAATAATTTTCTAATCTTCATAGTATGCTAACTATGACTGCATCCTATATTAATACTAAATATCGTTCAAATTTCCAACTCCCTAGTTATTTTGTTAAGTAAAATATACAAAAGTGAAAATAGGGAATATATGTGGAAAGTAACAAAAAGATTAAATTAAATCCTCTTTGATTAGAAAATGAGTATTATTACTCAAACCAGCTTTCATATTGAGGCTTGAGCCTCTGTGTGAGGGTGCTACAACAGGCGCGAATGGTATAATGGTAGAATAGGGTCTTTCCAAGGAAGGCTTGAATAAAGTTCACCGAAATAAGTCCTTGATCCGGGTTCGATTCCCGGTTCGCGCATTTTTTACTTGTACAAGCATTATCACAATCAAGATGGAAGATTTTTGACTTATCTTCAGAAAAAATAAATAAAATTATAATATGGATCATGTTGAAAATATCTAATGAATATTGAAATAAATACGTATGAGCCC
>JAAFKL010000143.1 GCA_021399405.1 Candidatus Heimdallarchaeota archaeon
ATGCCTGCCTTGATGAAATTCCCATGACAGGGCTTGCAGATCCTGCTGGAAACAATGTTATCCACCCCCATAGTCTTTAAATCACGATGTAGACTACAATCCTCATCCACAAAAATATCATCAAGTATAAAGTAATCATTTGAATGAGTGTCATAGATGAGAAAAGATGCTGCTTTTCCGAAAATGGAGGCTGGAGCACTATTGAAGCTAGGATTCTTGTCCAGAGTTGCATATAATATCCTCATCATCCATCGCCAAATATTAGTTAAACGTATTTCTTCAGTTTCTCTCTCTCTCGGAGTTCCATGATCTTGTGCTTGGGACAGGTGCAGTTCCCACTTTCAGTCATCAAGAAGAGGCCACCCATCTGGAATTTCTGGTAAGCCTCACGTATAGTGACACTGTTGTCATCCTTCCATATCTCAATTCCAACTTTCTTTAAATTACCGTAGCAGGGATCACAGATTTTAGTGGCAATAATATCGGTTATGCCTAACTCGGCCAGATCTCGGCTCAAATGACATTCCTCCTTATCGATATACACGTTGTTGAGGCTGGAATAACTGTTACTCTCAGTATTATATATTAAAAAGGCCCTGGAGGTCCCCATCAACCTATTAGGTGTGGAACCGGGATTTGGTTTAATCTCACTTGCTGGTATTAGTACTTTCATAATTTTTTCCTCCTATTGAATAATCCTCATTTTGCTCTTCTCCTTCACATCCCTGGTAACTTTGATATTATGAATGGGACAGGTTGATTGATTACTTGATTTCATCAGGAATAATCCCCCCAAAAGAAATGCCTGATAGGCCTCGAATACATTAATGGAAGAATTGTCAGACCAGATCTCTATCCCCTGTTTCTTTATAGAATGATAACAGGATTTGCAGATTTTCCCGGTTATCAGATCAGTTACTCCGTAATTTTTGAGGTCCTGGCCCAGGTACTTTGAATAAATCACTTCGAAACTATTATCATCAGTGTTGAAAACCATCATTGCATCTGATGATTCCAGAAATCTCGCTGGTGTACTCATTTTATTTGGGTTCTTTTCCCCAACAGGTATCAATACTCTCACTTCTCTCAACTCCTTAGTTCAGCTTTTTTAGCTTCTTTTTTTCCTCAATAACACTCTTCTCTCTCTGTTTATGCATTACACAGACACTATAATTGGTTTCTTCTATTATGAATAAGCCACCCATAACAAAGGTCTGTATACAGTCCCTTATGGATACACACCCATTATCCCTCCATACAGAGATACCGACTTTCTGCAATGCTGAAAGACAGGATGCACAGATTTTATGGGCTATCACATCTGTTACTCCCAGCTGTTTTAATCCCTTTTCAGAGTATTTGTTTTTCACAACGGAGTAGGTATTTTCTTCCATATCATAGAGTATTAAAGAGTTGAAATTCGAATATAGTGGACTGGGGTTGCTCATCATGCTCCCATCTGGATCTGCACTTGGTATTAGTACCTTCATTTGTTCTTCCCCTCAATCTTCATTAATTCCTCTTCTTGCCTCTTTTCCATGATTTTATGCTTGGGACAGGTACAGTTGCCGGATTCAGTCATGATGAACCAGCCTCCCATGAGAAAATTCTGAAAAACCTCACGAATTGTAATTGATTTCTCCTCTTTGTAAATCTCAATTCCTTGTTTTCTGAGATTTCCAAAGCATGGATCACAGACCTTGTTAACGATTACGTTTGTAACTCCCATTGCAGCCAGATCCTTGGCCAGATGACATTCGTCACTGTCAAGATACTTGTTCCGGATAGATGTAAAGGATTCATCGTCTGTATCGTAGATCATAAAGGCTTTTGATGTGCCCATTAAAATGGATGGTGCGCTTACCAGAGTAGGTGAGCTCTCAGATGAGGGTACTAATATTTTCATTTTCTTTTAACTCCTAAATTTGAACTTCAGTTCAGCTGGGTAATTCTCTCTTCCTTTACCCTGGATTCTTCTTTGTCTCTGTAGCTGGGTACGCTTGAATGATTGGGTGTGTCCAACACAAAGGTTCCGCCAAGAACAAACGATTGATAGCTCTCTTTTATTGTGACTGAAGAGTTCAGGTTCCAAACTGTGATTCCAGCCTTCTTCAAATCATAATAGAAATCCTCATTGATCTTGCTGGTAACAATATCAGTTACACCCAATTTTAATATCTGTTTGATATCAAAGGTGCTGGGGACAAAATTCACACTATCGTCGGCAGCGTCATAGATAACATATGATTTGGAATTCTCAATCAATGTTGAGGGGTTTGATATCTGACTGGGTTCTTTTTCTGCGGCTCCGATTAATACTTTCATTTTATTTCACTCCGAGATTATTGATCCATTATTGAAATCATTTCTCTCTAAATAACAAAATGCCTCTCTTGCTATATAATAGTTGTTAACACCACAATATTAACTGCCAATTAATTTAGTAACATTTTGTCAATAACATAAAAGTAACAACTAATATGTTGGTTCTTGACATGTCTAATCACAATTTAAATAAAATAACAGAACAAACATAAAAAAAATTAATTAATTAGATGAATTATAAACAAGTGATTTTTTCTTTAACTCGAAATTTGAAGTTTATCAGAGAATCCATCTAGATATGATAATTTTACAATTTTAAGAATAGCACAACAGTCTTTTGATTGAAATGGAGTTGTAAAAGGACACACAAACTCTATTACTATTATTGAAAGCCATATTGTCAAGTTCTAAAGAATAATTTCAAATTCGCAAAAAACATGGATCAGTGAACATCTGGCAAACATAGTCCGCTTAAAATAAATAAAATTACTAGTCTTCCTCTTCAAAGTAATCCCTGAGATCAACCCGGTTGGGATCATTGAGATCGAGTTTCCTCTTAAAATGTTCCAATGATTGATCCTTGTGAATTTTAAGACCTGCGGGGGTCTTGAAAGTTTTTCGACAGAGGTAACATCTGCTGGGTTTCAATTGTTTAATCATTGACCTTTAGATCTATTAATTTTTGGTATCATAAAAAATTAACAAATAAATATTTATCAAATAACATTCAAGAATACATCATCTGAAATTGTGTACCTTCAATAATTGCACAATTTAATGACCATTAATATTATTCATTTATTAATGACCAGTTATCCTCGATACAAGCTGGACAAGTCCAGCATTAAAATAAAAACAAAAAAATAAAGTAGAGAATGCCCAGCAATTTACCACAAGGACTAATTGCGCAGTCTGGGCATGTCTTAGCAAGACTAGTGATGATCACTATGTCTAATGCTAAAGGAAAAGTACATTCTTATAAAGGCTTGGTTGTTGTTGGTTCGTTAATAACTTAATCAACTAACAATTTGTTGCATTGTCATGTAAATTCATGTAAAAAATATAAAAAGAACATTAAATGTACAAATTATTTAAAAAATATTAATAAGCCCAAATATATTAATGATTCTAATCATCTTAATACCGAATTTAATTCATTCTCAGACTTTGAAAGCCAAAAATACGAAAAAGAATTACCAATTAAGTCTCAAAAATTGACCAATTTATATAAACGAATTAAACAATTCTATAAATTTTTTCAAATATTATCTAAAAAAGTAAAAAATACGTAGAAAAATTTCCACCCTTCAGAAATGTCATAAATCGACACCTACTCTAATTATACAAAAAAAGCATAAATTATTCCGAAGATTAAGCCTTATAAGTGTAAAATTTAACATTTAATGATCGGATATTGTGAATATTTTTAATTGCGTCCGGTATTCGAACGTTATGAGTTATGGAACAACA
>JAAFKL010000144.1 GCA_021399405.1 Candidatus Heimdallarchaeota archaeon
GAATCCCAGATTCAAGAGGCCATCAAAAATATATTGAAAACAAGAACCAGTGTGATAATAACTCATCGACTTTCCCTGATCTCGGAAGCAGATAAGGTAATTGTTTTTGAAAAGGGTGGAATAGTGGCGATCGGACCACACCAGAAAATCCTTCGTACCTCTATGCATTATCGAAAGCTATTTGAGAGAAATTATGAATTACCACCAATGGAGGAGTCATTATGAGTATAAAGGAGAAGAATCTTTGGAAACAACTCTGGACTTGGTTACAGGAAGAAAAACGTATGCTATTTCTCCTTTCATTTGTGATCGTACTAAACGTTGCATTTGCAGTTATCGGACCACTGATGTTGAAAAATGCCTTAGATCAATTAGAATTAACTCAGATTGAAACAGATGCTCTTTTCTTCACCTCCATCTATGCACTCATGTTAATTCTGATTTTCTTTTCTGATATGGGTCAGTCAATGGTGGTTGCAGTTGTGAATTCAAGATTTATTAATAAATTAAGGGTGGATGCTTTCACCAAGATACTCAACAACAATATCTCCTTTTTTGACAGGGCAATATCAGGAAAATTGGTCTCAAGAGTAGTAAATGATAGTAATGAATTGACAAATTCGGCAGAGAGGTTGAGTCACTCCTTTGCCCAGCTTTTTGTCTTTTTAGGAGTGTTGGTGACTATGTTTGTCTATGATTTCAAATTATCACTTGCCTCGACAATAGTCGTTCCCGTACTTCTTATTGCAGTTATCATGATGAGAAAATTCCAGAGAAGGATTTCACTTAATTGGCGTGCTAAAATCGCCATCGTTAACGCAAATTTTGGCGAGATAATGTCCTCCATCAGTATTTCCAAGAGTTTTGGAAGAGAAAATGAAAATTTTATCCGATTCACTGAGATGAACGAGCAGACGTATCACGCCTCTAAGATTCGTGCAATGGGAATTTTTGCAGTCGGCCCCATTCAAGATTTTTTGAAGCATCTAGGCATAATTCTCCTCCTTTATGTGGCCACCACGATTGATGATCTTAGTATCTCCCTCCTCTACCTCTTTATCCTCTTACAGGGATATCTATACACGCCGATATCACATATCGCAAGGGCTTATAACCAATTTCAGACCAGTTTTGCAGCTCTTGAAAGATTACTAGAAATCATGGCAAATGATGAAACCCAAGAGGACATGAATCCAGGGGGATTGATGGCCGATGAAATCCAAGGTGAAATTAAATTTCAAGATATTTTATTTTCTTATGTCTCAGATGAACTGGTATTGGATAATTTGAATTTTAACATCAATGCAGGATCAACTGTGGCTGTAGTGGGTCACACTGGTGCAGGTAAGAGTACTATCGTAGCACTTCTGATGAGATTCTACGGAGGATATGATGGTGACATACTTATTGATGGGAGACAAATAGAGGAATATCAACTAAAATCCTTGCGTAAGAATATATCATATGTCGCCCAAGATGTCTTCCTCTTCTCTGGTACTATTCTTGATAATATGCTGATCGCCAAACCAGATGCTACAACTGAAGAAGTGAAAATAGCTCTGGATGCGGTTCAAGCGACAGAATTCCTAGAGACATTGCCAAAGGGTTTGCATACTGAATTGACAGAAGAGGGTAAAAATCTATCTCAGGGACAGAAACAGATGATCGCTCTGGCCCGTGCACTGCTGGCAGATCCCAAGATACTAATTCTCGATGAATTCACTGCATCACTGGATCTATATACCGAGGCAAAAATACAAGAGGGTATTGCAACCCTGATCAGGGACAGAACATCTATTGTCATCGCACACCGGTTAACAACCATCCTCAACAGTGACAAGATCATTGTTCTCAAAAATGGCCGGATTATAGAGGAGGGAATGCATGATGAGTTGATGGGGAGAGATGGGGAGTATGCGGGTCTCTTTGAAAAATACTTTTCATTCCAGCTGTCTGATCTTAAGCTGAAACACTAGCAATAAATATTTGTACAATATTAGTTTTGCTGGGTATTATCTGAGAGGGAAACAGAGATTAACTGAATCATTTGTTCATGAAGTGTTATTCTGGGATCACCCTCCATCGGATAGTTTTTTGTCAAGAAATCTTTACCCAAATAATCATAGAGGGGTGATACTGATGCAGCTGCACCGAGAAGCATTGACCATACAATTCCCGTCAATGCAAATGGGTGCACATCGGTTCTTATCTCCCCAGCGTTCTGAGCTTTTTCAAGGATATTCATGTATATCGTAAACCCTTGGGGCTCATGATCTTTCTCAAATGGACCTCTATCCGCCATTGATTTGGGAATTGGATGAGGTGGCTCAATAAGCAACATTATTTTAAATCTTGGAAAATCATCTCGGGAGAGTTTCAAGTAATGTCTGCACATCTCGAGTAAAATTTCTTTGTAGCTCACCATTTTGGGATCATCAATTATTTTCTGTAAATCCCGAATAAACAAATCAAAATCATGAAGCATAATAGCGAACCAAAGTTCCCTTTTGTTGACAATGTAACGGTAGAGACTTGATGCCCCACTTAATCCCACCCGCTTGGCTAATTCATTCATTGACATTAAGGGTTCACTGGTAAACATTTTTCTTCCTTGATCAATTATTTTGAGAAGTTGTTCTTCTCTTGCCTCTCCTTTTCTGTAGATAGATTTTTTCATGGTATACACCAAGTATTGCGAATAGTATACGCAATTATGTCAACTGTGTTCACAAAACTTATATAGTTTTTCCTCAGTTAATAATATGTTACACAAAATTGATTGCGAATATCATTCGCAATTTTGTGAACAGCATTACTAAAACGGTGAAAGAAATGAAAAACGAACTACATGTTATATTTGGGGCCTCAGGGGGTATAGGAAATGCGATTATTCGAGAGCTAGTTGCAGAAGGAAAAAATGTTAGAGGAGTAAATCGCAGTGGTAAAGCATCTGTACCCAAGGGTGTGGAACTGGTTGCAGGTGATTTATTGGATCCTGTATCTGCTATGAAAGCAATTAAGGGAGCAACACATGTGTATAACTGTGTTAATGTAAATTATACTCAGTGGGAAAATACTTTCCCCAAATTTACCTCTGCTTTTATCAAATTACTAGAGAAGAGCAAGATCAAGGGGATAATAATTGATAATTTGTATATGTATGGAGAAGATCTTTCCTTCCCATTTACCGAGGATCGTCACTATTCTGCACATGGAAAGAAAGGCAAGGTCCGTGGGAGATGCGCGATAATGTATGATGAGGCCATGAATAAAGGCAGAATAGAAGCAGTGGTCTTTAGAGCACCGGATTTTTATGGTCCTGGTGTCACACATTCTTCATTCTATGGGGATAGGTTCTATCCCAACATACTCGCTGGAAAAAATGTTCAGCTATTTGGAAAATTGGATGTGCCCCACTCAATAATTTTTGTCGATGATTATGCCAGAGGAGTTGTCTCCATTATCGATGATAAAGAAGCCTATGGAAAGACATGGCATGTACCCATGGATCGTGCACTCACCCAAAGAGAGTTTACAGATCTTGCCTTCAAAATAGCAGGAACTTCTGGAAAGGTCTCCACCATGCCAAAATTGCTGATAAGTATATTGGGATTATTTATTCCAATGATCAGAGAGGTAAAAGAGATGATCTATGAATTTGAGGAACCCTATCTTGTGAATACCAGCAAATATCAAGAAAAATATGGAAACGGGGCCACATCACATGAGGATGCAATAAAAATGACACTGGATTGGTATAGAAAGGAATATTCCTCAAATTAATTGATATAATCATTAAGAGGAAAAAATAGACAGTAATTCAATCTGTTATCTGATTATGTTATTCTTAAATTCCCAAAAAAACTATCTGATCTTAATTCTATTATTGGGAATCCACACATGGGTAAACATTTGGCAATACTGAAGTAAACCCTATCATTATTCTTATCATCGATAAAATGAAATCTCAACTGATAGATAATACCATCAATAGTTATTTCACCCACTCCTTTTATTCCTCCGGTTCGTTCATCCAACCAACATGCAGTGATTGTATCAAGAGTGAATTTTGTTTCCTCAGAACGATCTCGACCAATTGAGAATCGCATTGTAATTTCCAAATTACCTTGGCTGTTTTCCTCATTGTCTATGTCACAAATTAGATCAACTTTGAAGCTAAATGAAGTACCGAATGTTCTAATTGCAGGGTCATGAATCCCATTGCCTTTGACTAAAATAGCTCCTACTGGTAAATTGGGTTTTGCTGATGCAGAGAAGAATAAAGATGTCAAAAATATTATATGCATTATACTAATAGTGATCTTAATTTTTTTATTTATTCTTCTAATTCCTATTGTTCTTGATTATAGGGATGATTAAAAATAGATTTCCTTTTTTTTATTCAGAAATGCGTCTAGGATTGTAAATTCTTCATCAATGCGTGCTCTATGGGAAAATTGTTTTGCTGGGATTCTTTCTGCTCTCCACAATTTTTCCAGCAGTGGCCTTGTAGTATTTGATCCTCTTGAGGGTCATTTCATACACCTCATCGCGAGAGAGATGCACCCTTGCCACATTATCATCAATTGCTGCTTGGGCAACGGCTGCTGCAGAAGTGGGCATGAGCAGGGGATCCACAGGTGTGGTGATTACTTTGTTCTTGGTTAACTCCTCATCTGGGATCATGGAAGCTATGGCATGGGCAGCTGCCACCTTCATATTCTTGGTGACTCTTCTGGCACGAACATCCAGTGTACCTCTGAAGATACCTGGGAACCCTAGAACATTGTTAATCTGGTTGGGATAGTCTGATCTACCAGTACCAACAATACAAGCCCCAGCTTTAACAGCAAGTTCAGGTAAGATCTCAGGATCAGGATTTGCAATTGCGAATACAATGGC
>JAAFKL010000145.1 GCA_021399405.1 Candidatus Heimdallarchaeota archaeon
CCAACTGAGAATTGAGTGAGGATTGTTTTCGAAATGCTTTGTAAATTCCATGATGGACCTTGATACGATTTGATGTATTATTGACATTTGCGTAGTCAAATGCAGTTTGTGCAGCTTTGGAGTATTCTTCAAAAGTTGTTTCGAGATCCATTTTAGATTTCAGATCTGGGAAAACTGGAACTCGTAAGGTTCTGATAAGAATACTCACAATATCTAATTACAGGATTCTAGTATATAAGCGCAGAAACATAGAGTAGACTGAAAGTAATTCACTAATTACTAAAAAAGATAGGAAATAGATTTGAAATATGTATACTTTTTTCCATTATGAAGTTACATGTATTTTCTGCTGAGATTGAATTCGACAATCTTCGCATTTCGTTGAGCGAGGCCTTTGAATTATTGGAAAAACAAAGTTCACAGGAGACTGTAGTAGATAACTTCATTGGATTCACTTTTGATAACAACGAACAAGCGGTTATTCAATTTGTTCGAATAAATGATCAAGATTGGATACTTGATATTCCTTCATTTGTAAATAATGTATTTCAAAATGCAATGAGTACCTCATTGGCTCAACAACAAGTTTTTTCCATAACTCGAGATTTTTTTCAAGAAAATTCAATCTTGCATAACGCATTCTCTGAACAGGATTTTACCAAGGTCATCAATTATCTAAAAAAACAATATGGGTTAATTTTACAAGTAGAGACCTTATGACTCTCGAATAGAATATCCTTTGAAATTGTTTACTATCTCCTTTACCTCTTCGCTTTTTAATAATTGAATAAATGCTTTCACTGATTCTAAATTTTCATACGTCTTTTTTATCAGGAAATCATATTTTTCTTCTCTAAGAGGAATGAAATCAAGTTGATCATCAACCACAGATTCAATTCCAATCCCCACATCCTTTAAACCAGATTTAATTATATTTGCCACACTACTATGTGATTTAGTATACTGAGAATATCCACTTATTTGATCTGAATTGATCCCGTCTTCAATCAACAATCGGTCAAACAAGACACGGGTTCCTGAACCTGGGTTTCTATTAATAAATGAGACTTCTTCCTTTACCAAATCATGTATTGAATTTATCTTTTTCGGATTCCCCTTTAAGACTATCATACCTTGCATTCTGTTATATCCAGGCACAACATAACCATAAATCTCATCTTCATTTAACTGATTGTAACCTTTATCCGTGAGGAGATGAATTCCTGCAACATGTGCTTCACCGCGTCTGATTGCAGCAACTCCACCGCTTGAGCCTACACCAATTGTTCTTATATGATAACTTGGATACTTCTGAGAGTATAATTGAATAATTTTGGCAAGAACCGAACAATGACTACCGATTATCTGAATATCTGTAGGTCTGATATTATCAGAAAATAAATTGATCTCAACCTCGGTATCAGCTAGTATGAACGATTCATTCTCTCCAATTTCAACAAAACCATCTGCAAGTGCTATAGATGTGATAGCACCGGATCCTCCTGGAACTGGAAATGCTAGCCAACCCTCATCAGATCTAATAAGATTCATTGGCTTGAACTCATGTCTTCCCATTACACTTCTTAGTCTTTGTTTGATCTTCGCTTTTATTTTAGATTTAGTTTCTAATGGCGCCAAACCTGATAATAAACGGATATAGGGAATTACAAAAAGCTGGAATATCGATAATGCTGAAGCCGGGTATCCAGGTAATCCGATAATTGCTTTACCATCACAAACTGCAAGTATTGTTGGTTTCCCTGGTTTTACTTTTATGCCGTGTACCAATAACCCTGGTTCACCAATATTATCAACCACCTCAAATAACATATCTCCCATACCTGCAGAGGTCCCACCTGAAATAATTAGTAAATCAAATAACTTGAGATTTTCACTCAATTTTTTTTCAAGAGCAGAATATTCATCTTCAATTATCCCAAGAAAGGTTGGTTGACCTCCATTTTCAATAATTCCAGCACTAATTGCAATCGAATTTATGTCGTATAATTTTCCCGGCAGTAAAGGTTCACCAGGAGATATTACTTCATCTCCCGAACTAAAAATACCTACCTTTGGCTTTTTTATAACTTCAATCTCAGCGATTCCAATAGCCCCTAAAACAGCTAATTCTCTTGATGTTAATTGAGTTCCTTTTCTTAGTATTAACTCTCCTTCCTGTATGTCTGCACCCGCCGACATTACATTCTGCCCAGGTGCTGCTGATTTAAAAATATCAACTCGATCAGCTTTTCTGTCAGTATACTCCACCATTACAACACTGTCTGCACCTGCTGGTAATGGTGCACCTGTCGAGATTTCTACACATTCTTTAGCTTGGATGATACCTTCAAATACATATCCAGATTTTATTTCTCCAATTACCTTCAAATTAATTGCCGAACTTTCAGTCGACCCAAGTGTATCATTTGCAACTAAAGCAAAACCATCCATCGCAGATCTATCAAATGGCGGAACATTAATTGGTGAGAAAACATCAATCGCTAATACATATCCTAGAGCCTCTATTAGGGGTAAATGTATGGTCCCATGTGGATTCAGTGGTGCATGTTTGTAAAAAATTTGTCTAGCTTCTTCTACTCCTATTAGTTCTCTAAATATTTTTCTTGACGTTTTTTATCACCTTAATTTTCTGACAGTAACTTCTGTCCCTTCTGCGTATCCTTCCGTATCTTCAGGAATTTCTAACATATAATCTGCTGTTACAAGAGACGATAAAATTCCTGCACCAGTGATTCGTATGACTTCAGCACCATCCTCTACTTTACGTAATCGCACAAAATCTCTCACTCCTGCTTTTGAAGGAACTTTAGATCGTAGTTTTACGCTTGTCTTCTCTTTCCATGGAATACTCATTTTAGTCCATTCAGAAATCAAGGTCTCGACAAATAATTCAAAATTAATAAAAGCAGCTAAAGGATATCCTGGTAGTGCGATTATTATTGTATCTTTAGTTGGTCCTTTGATCATCCCTATTGCAATTGGTTTTCCTGGACGGATGGCACACCCGTGAACCCATAGATCTCCAATATCATTAATAATCTCTGGAAGGTAATCTTTTGTCCCAACAGATGTACCACCTGTTGTAATAATTAAATCACTAATTTCGGCTAACTCTAACAACTTTGCTTTTAGTAGATCATAATTATCGGGACATTGTTCAGATTTTACAATTTCGACTTGGAACTTATTCAACCATGCAGTAATTGCCGGTCGATTACTATCAATAACTTCACCAATTTGAGGTACCTTTCCGGATGCTACTAGTTCATCACCCGTGCTAAGAACCGAAATTTTAGGCTTCTTCACTACTCCAATTTGATGTTGTCCCATCGATTCTAATATAGCAATATCCCATGGTCGAATAATCGTACCAGCAGTAAGAACTAGATCACCCTTCTTTACATCTTCATCTTCTTTTGCTACATTTGTGCCACTATTAACGGCTGTAGTTATATCAATCAGAGTATCTGAAATAATTTCACAATCCTCAATTTTTACAACAGCATCCGCACCAATCGGTAAGGGGGCACCGGTAGATATTCTCATTACTGTACCAACAGCAATATTTACCGTTTCAGTATCTCCAATTTCAACAATACCTGAGATTGCAAGTGTTATCGGAGTGATCTCAGAAGCACCGAAAGTATCTGGTGCAGAGACGGCATAACCATCCATTGCCGATCTCTTGAAACCAGGTAAATTCATATTGGAAATAATATCATCAATTAAGATTCTATCAATTGCCATAATTGATTGAATTTTCTCTTGATTTCCATGGTAAATTGCTTTATCTAAAAGTATTTGTTGAATTTCTTCAACTCGAAGAACATTAGAGAAGCCATGACCTCTCACACTCATTGTTGTCGAATTTCCAAGTGCATTTAAATTACCATAGAAATGGAATTATTATTTTGATGGCTTATATCAGAGCTCGAGATATTTTTATACATAATTGTTGATACAAAAATTATGAAAACTTTACTTCATAATTGTCATATCTGGACAGATGATGGAATACAAGACTGGATGGTACTGAATAACAATAAAATTGAAAAAATTGGAACGGGAAATCACCCTGAAATAGATAACCGAATTAACTTAAGTGGGAATTATATATATCCCGGGCTAATTGATTCTCATACACATGTTTATGGTCTAGGTAGGATGTCAATTAGACTTTATTTGGACAAACCAGGATCAATATCTGAGTTGCAAAATAGATTACAAGATTATATTATCGAAAATACCCATCTAGATTGGATTATTGGTCATGATTGGGACCAAGATTACATGGAAGAAAGGCGTTATCCAAATAAATCTGATATCGATTTAATTCTCAATGATAAACCAGTTGTATTATTTCGGGGGGGAAACCATATTGCTGTTGTAAATTCCAAGGCTCTAGAATTAATGGGAATAACTGCCGAGACTGAAAACCCAGAAGGTGGTATTATTGATAAGGATGAGAATGGGGAACCAACGGGGATTTTAAGAGAAACTGCTTTATCATTAGTAACTGAGCATATCAAGATAAAGGATCATGAAACTCGAAAAAGAATAATAATCATGGGATTAGAGCATTGTCTGAAAGTTGGTCTTACAATGGTTCAAACTAATGATCCAGATTGTTGGCAAATTTACAAAGAATTGGAAGCAGAGAATAAATTACCAATTCGAGTCGCTCTAACTCTATTCTTTCGAGATCTGGATAGGGAAAATGTACCTTCCCCTAATACCAAAATAAACTTGCTAACCTGTGACCGTGTTAAACTATTTACAGACGGTAGTCTAGGGGGTCAAACAGCGGCGTTAAGGGAACCGTACTCAGATACAAAGAAGATGGGTGTTACAATCCACACTCAAGAGGAATTAAATGCCAAGGTAAAGAAAATTAATGAAGCAGGTTTTAGATTAGAAGTTCATGCTATTGGTGATCTAGCAGCTGAATACACTTTGAATTCTTTTGAATCAGCAAATCTCACAACTGAAAATAGACCAATTTTGACCCATGGACAAGTACTAAGTAAAGATTTGATCGAAAGAATCAAAAGCGCAGGAGTGATTGTAAATATTCAACCACAGTTTGTGACAACTGATAGTCAATGGGTAAATAATAGATTGGGAAAGAATTCAGATCGGCTAAAATATGCCTATGCTTGGAAAACACTGATTGATTCACATGTTCATGTTGCGGGAGGTTCTGATGCCCCAATCGAGTTACCAAATCCACTTCACGGCATCTATGCCGCAATATTTAGAAAAAGCTCAAAAAATGAAACTTGGAAACCCGAAGAAAGATTAAATTTTAATGAAGCTATTGATCTTTATACCAAAGGTGGTGCGTTCGCTACAAAACGTGAAAATGAGTTAGGACAATTGAAAGCTGGATTTTTAGCAGATTTTATTGTCGTGAATCAGGATATCTCATTAAACCAAGAACAAATTCCAGATACAGAAATAATTGAAGTATGGGTAGACGGAATTAAGAGATCATCCTAATAATTTTGTCATTGAGCTTATTGAAAGTACTTCTTTGAAGCCTAGACTCTCATACAAAGAAGATGCAACTTTATTCTCAACAGTAACCCACAACCTCATTTTATTGTGGTCATAATCTTTTGCTTTGTCGATTGACCAACACATGAGTCTTCTACCCATTGTCGTGTGTTGAATATCTCTAATAATTCCAATAATGACAACAAAAGGGCAACCCTCAAGAGCGGTGATTAATATTCCTCCTATCAGAGATTCTCCATCCCTACTATACAATAATCCTGACAGCTCTGGCATGAAATCACCGAATTCTCCGTCCATAATTGATCTGATAGCAGAATGTGCGATGCTTCTGTCAAACATTCCAACTTTTTCATCCACACTGTCTGAATATGCATCAATAAACACTTCAGCTAAATTTTGCTGCATTTTCTTGCTATATGGTTTGATAATCAAATCTTGATATTCGAGCGTATTACTTACTTGATCTAAGTTTAGCTCCATTTTCTTTCTTGAGAAAGTGATTTTATAGTTCCGACTCATTGCCTGCTCGACATATTTAGAGTGTAACGATCCTTCTAATCTATAACTATGAAACCCAGCAATGTCATTCTCAATTACCTCAAAAATTTGGTTAATCTCTTCTTCATTTAATTCCGGTGGTAGACCCAAATTATAGTAATTATTTCGGATAATTTTTACAATTCCTATCTTCTGATCATTTCGCATGATCCAACAATGATCAATATGAAATCTTGATTTTACTTTTTCAATTTCTGCCTTAATTTCTTTTTTGTCAACCTCAAGTACAAATTTTTGTATATACTCAGCAAAGAGTTTGATTTCTTTGTTATTTCTCCTTAGAACTTGCAAAGAAAATATAGAAGAACTTTGATCAGGCATTTACTTCCTCAGATTATACAATTTTACATAGTAAATTATCTTTTAAGTAAATATTTGTAATTCTAATAATAGAATAATGACTTTATCTGAAATTAGTCTCAAGTAAGAGATTATATACACATTGACAAATACTCATTCATGGAATTAGACCGTAAAACAAAGATTATTGCCTTATGTGGTAGTCTGCGGAAAAAGAGCTTCACAAGAATGGCACTTAATGTCGCTCTCCAAGGAGCCCAAGAATTTGATATTGAAACTGAATTTATTGATCTGAAAAAATATTCAATCCCTTTTTGTGATGCTTCAGATAAATCTTATAATTCACCTGATGTAATTAAGATCTCAGAACTGCTTAAAAGTGCACAGGGACTAATTATAGGCTCACCAGAATATCACGGCTCGTATTCAGGGGTGCTCAAAAATCTACTCGATTTATTAGGATTTAAGGAATTCGAAGGGAAGATAATCGGGCTTGTCGGAATTGCTGGTGGTGCTTTAGGTGCAACAGGTACCCTCAATGGGTTGCGAAACATTTTTCGACAATTACATGGCTGGGTATTACCCAGTCAAGTTTCAATCCCAAGAGCTAGCAAAGCATTTGATGAAAATGAAAATCTAATTGATATTAAGTTAGAGGGCAGATTAAAGGATGTGGGAAGAGATGTTGCTAAATTTGCTTATCTTCATCATTCGTCAAAATCGCTAGAAACTCTTAACACCTGGCAAAAAGTCTAATCTAATCTTGGGGGGTCACATTGGTAATACCCAAATAAGCCCTAGGTAATATTGTATAATTTATAATTCTAAAATGATAATATGTTCAATGAGTGAATTTGATCTTCAAGATCTGCAAGCCAGCGTCATTGGTGTTCCAAATGACTTAATATTACCTGAAAATTACACAAACAAAACTCGTGATTTGCGAATGATCACAACTAGGAAAATTGTAGACTTATACCGCACTGCACGACGAAATAATAGAGTTTACAAAAGTACATATCTAGCATTATCTGATAAGAATGCATATGTGAGAATTGCAGCAGCTGATGTTATTGGTTCTTCAGGAAATCTGAACTCATTTGATTATCTATTCGAAGCCCTAGAGGACGAGGATACACCTCATGTAAGAGCAAAAATTGTAGGTGCTATTGATATGCTAGAAGCAAAACTATCCAAAAAACCAGTTGAGCCAAAAGATAACACTTTCAGTAAAGCACTAAGAATATTATCCTTTGACCCATAATTGTTAAATTACCATTGAATTAAGAATTAATAACTGAGTTATAAGCTGGATCATTTGATCTCTCATCATAGAGATTACATGTTGGACACTCGAATTTTGCACCAGGGACGCAATTATAAGTTGGGTTCTCATTCTTGAAAATGAAAGATGGAATTTCTGCATCATAGTCAATTTTCATTCCAGTGACATAATCAAGATATAATTTGTTGGTAAAGAATTTTATACCATCAATTGTTACCTTAAAGTCTGCATCCTTCTCATTATCAAACTCGAGATCGAATATAAAGCCTGAATATCTGTCAATGACAACATGAATTCTAACACCCACTCCAGAATCACTATGAAGTGCTATTTGTCTTTTAATCTCGGTCTTTGCTTCTTTTGTCACATCAATTACGGTATCAACAGTTCCTAGATTAATCATTGTCTATCCTTAATCCTTCTTTATTCCTCATAAATAATTATGTTTCGCTAATTGCACTTTACTTGAAACTGAATTTTAATCTTACATTTGAATCATATTTGTTAATTTCACCTTCTTATGAATACAAATTTAAATCCTTATACGTTCACGAAAATTGTGAAAAATATAAGATCGGCTAAAGAAATTGAAACACAAATCAAATCTTCAATGGGTGAAATTCCTCCTGATCTCGTGCTAAAAGGTGGTCAAATAGTCAATACACTCACAGGAGAAATCTATGAAGGGGATATTGCAATTAAAGACAATCGTATTGTGAGAACTGGAGATATTTCAGACATTTATGCCAAATTTAATGACTTGAAAACAATAAATTGTACCGATTCCTATTTATTACCGGGATTAATTGATTCCCATCTACACACCGAATCAACCTTGATGACCCCGACAAATTTCACAAAAGTGGCACTACCATTAGGTACTACAACGGCTGTAGTCGACCCTCACGAAGTAGGTAACGTTTTGGGGATCCCTGGACTTGAAATTTATATTGATGAGGTAAAAGATCTCCCGCTAGAATTTCTAGTTGAAATCCCAAGCTGTGTCCCCGCTGCACCAACTTTGGAAACAGGTCCGAACATTATTACTGCAGATGAGTATATCCCTTTACTTGAAAGTGACAATTTTTTTGCATTGGCTGAGATGATGAATTTCCCAGGTGTAATATACACTGATGAAGAGGTAATCAAGAAACTCGCATATGCAGAACAATATGGAAAAGTACGAGAAGGACATGCCCCTGGTTTAATGGGAAAAGAAATCCAAGCGTATATAACATCAGGAGTGAGCTCATGCCATGAAACCTTTACAGTAGATGAGGTGATTGGTAAATTACGAGGAGGAATGAAAATTCAACTCAGAGAGGGTAGTTTTGCTAGAAATCTACTTCATCTTGCAAATGGAATCAAGGATAGATTGTCTCATGCTACTAATGTATGGGATCAAGTAATCATTTGTTCTGATGATAAACATGCTGATGATTTGATTGATGAAGGACACTTAGATTTCTCCTTGCGTTTACTTGTGAATGAGGTAGGATTGGACCCAGTTACTGCAATTCGGATTTGCAGTTTGAATCCTGCAAATCATTTACAAAGATCCGATCTGGGTGCAATTGCTCCTGGTAAGATGGCAAATATTCTCCGTGTTAATAATCTCTCAGACTTCGAACCTCTTGATGTAATTTCAAGAGGTAAGCATGTGGGTCATAATAAGGAATTAATTATTTCTCTTCCAACCAGACAATATCCTAATTGGGCTTTAGATACTGTTCGCCCAAAATACATTCCATCAGTCGATGATCTTGTAGTGTACGGTCCTCAATCAATGGAAGAAGGAAGTGTAAATGCTCATATCATTGGTGTGATTAACCATTCTTTAGTAACCGACCATCTTGTTGAATCTGTGAAAATTGAGAATAACCGAGTTGTATTGGAAGAAAATCGAGATCTAGCTTATTATTTCTTGTTAGATAGACATGCTAAAACCAATAATTTCTCGAAATCTCTAGTAACAGGATTTAATTTCAAAGGAGAGGTGGCTGTAGCCTCAACGGTTTCTCATGATTCACATCAGTTGTTATTGACCGGTAATTCACCAGAATGTATGGCCGAAGCTCTTAAAGATCTTATTCGTGTAAAAGGAGGTCAAACCATCGTTACAAAGAAAAATCGTTCTTTTGAAAAACAAATTCTTCCTCTTCCTTATGCAGGCTTAATGTCAACACAAAATCCAAAAGATATCGCAGCAACAATGAAAAAAATGAAAGATTTCTCAAAAGAGGTTTGTTTAGGAGTATCTGAACCATTTATGTCATTATCATTTATGGCCTTACCTGTTATACCCAAATTGAAATTAACCGACAAAGGTTTGGTCGATGTCGATCAGTTCAAAATAATTGAGCTTTTTGAAGCTTAATCAAAATTGAAAAAATAATTCTTGATCAAAACTTAGTTTAATTTTCTCCCCTGCATTAAATTGTAGATCACCTTGATTCTTCAATGTTATTTTCAAGCCAGTTCCTAAAATTAGATGTATATTTTCCCTCGTGGCAGAAATTACGGTAGCTTCATGACCTAATTGATCGATTTTAATAGCCTGTTCTGGGATTATTGCTGAGAAATCTACTCCTTCTAGCTGTCCTGGTTCAATAAGATTACTCACTCCCAATATTCGAGCTACTTCGATTGATCTTGGATTTTGAAATATTTCCTCAACAGAATTCTCTTGAGCGATTTTTCCATTAGACAAAACATATATTTTGTCTCCTATCATCTCTGCTTCTCGAGCTGAATGTGTCACATGAATTGAAGTAATACCGGTTTCTAGCTGAATCTCCTTGAATACAATGGACAAACGATCTCGTTCAGGAGCATCAAGAGAGCTGAAAGGCTCATCCATCAATAACACTTGAGGTTCTGGTGCTAAGGCTCTACCCAACGCTACTCGTTGTCTTTCACCTCCACTTAAACGGTCAGGGGATCTATTTATTAAATGATCAAGCCCTACTAATTTCACAATTTCATTAACACGCTTGTTTCGAGTTTCTTTTGGTATTCCACGAGCAACTAATCCGTATTCTATATTTCCTCTTATATCTAAGCTTGGGAATAACAATTGTTCTTGAGGTACCCAACCGACATTTCTATCTCTTGGATGCTGATTAGTAGCGTTTATATTTCCAAAATAGACCTCTCCCGTGAATTCAGGCGATACACCTGCAATTATCCTCAAAATACTTGTTTTGCCTGAACCAGATCTGCCTAATAAGCAATTAACTTTGTTTGAATCAAATTCAAGTGACAGATTATCTAGAACTACATTTTCACCAAAATTTAGTAGAATGTTAGAGAGTTTAATATTCATATTTTCATCTCCAATCTCCCAACCTTTTCAATAATGAAAAAAGATAGAAATGCCGTTGCAATAAGAATTAAGGCATAAAAATTTGGAAGTAGAATATTTCTGGTATTGAACATTTTATGAATTGCAAGTGATAGTGTAACCCATTCGCCACGTGAAAGGAAAAATGTAGCACCAAATTCCCCAACAGATATCGCAAAAGCAAAGAGAAATGATACAAGCAAAGCAGATTTCATAAAAGGATAGATCACACTTTCGAAGGTTTGCCAATTATTAGCCCCTAAGGTTTTAGAAACCAAAATAAGTTCTTTTGGTACCTGTTTCCAACTTGAAAAAATGATTCTTGTCGTGAAAGGAAGTGCAGCAATAAGCTGTGCACTGATAATATACACCCACACGAACTCACTGAAATAATTAAATCGACCATGAGTTAATAGAATTCCAAAACTCAAAGTGATCGCTGAGGTTCCCATAGGTAGAATAATGACTGGCAATGATAATCGCTCTCCAATAGATGGATCTTTCAATAATTCAAAAGCGAATACCATCATTAAAGCAAAAATTAGTGCGATAGTAGCCACGATTAATCCAAAAAACAAAGTATTAAGAAGAACCCGTAAAGACGATGTTCCTAAAAGGCGATCATAGCCTCCAGAAAGCAGTTCAGTTCTGAAAAGATCAGGAATTGAGTTCAATTCACGAATTACAGTTCGTAATACTATAGCCACTGGTAACCAAGAAATTATTATTAATGATACCAAAATAACTGTAGCCCAAATATTACGTTTACCAATTATTTTTTTCTCTATCATTGGAGATGATAAATTATTATACTTCACTCTCCTTGTGTAGATCATAATTATTAGTAAATTCATTCCTAACTGGATTAAAACGAGCATTGAACTAGTTTGATATTCTAATCGAATTAATGATTGTCTGTAAATCATTACTTCCAATGTTTGCAATTTGACTTCTCCCAAAACTAAAACAATTGCAAATGAATTAAAAGAATACAATGCAACTAGTAGAATCCCAGATTCTACTGACGGTCTAATATGGGGATATGTAATGGTCTTAAACCTTAACCAACTAGATGCACCAAGAGTTTTTGCCATTATATGGTGAGAATCAGATTCTGAACTAAATGCTGATTCAGAAATCCTCGCAATTACAGAAACATTATACAAAACGTGTGCAGCAACAATTCCCCAAAATGTGAAAGGGTCAAATACAAGTAGGTTTTTGAAAATCTCATTTGCAATCCCATTTCTTCCAAAGATGACTACAAAACCTAAAAGAATCGCAAGTGGTGGAAACAAGAATGGGACTGTTATTGCCGATCGTAAAATGTCACTGAAGTATGGATTTTTCTTTGCTAGGAGGTATCCAATTGTAAGACCAAAAACCACAGAGAAAAATACGGCTAGTAGCGTTTGACTTAAGGTGAAAACTAAAAATTTCAAAAAAACGGAATCAGTAATAAGTGAATACCATGCTTCTAGATCATTAGAAAATGCAATTCTTAATATTTCACTCAATGGCCAATAAAAGAAAATCAGCAAAAATATCAGATTGGGTGAAATTAAGGCAATCAATTTCCAATCTCTCATTCTCAATTCCATCATTTTACGAGTTTCCTGTTAAGGTCCTGTTATTGCTTCCTGCCAGTCATCTAGCCAGTCATCCAGATTTTCAGAAATGGTTTCAGGTGAAATATTATCATTTAATGGTGTGATGCTATCAAATGGGGTTACAATATCATAACATGATGGAGGGGTAATATTCTCAATCGCAGGATATATCCATTGATTTTGATATATTTGAGATTGTAATTCCTGAGATATAAACCAATCAATAAATTGTTTGGCAATTTCACTATTTGGCGAATCTTTGATTAACCCAATTCCTTCTATTTGTCTCCAACCCCATGTTTGGTCCAGCTCATGTGTTAATAACCCAGTTGTCGTATCATCATCAAACAAACAAGCCCCGTAAGCAGGACTTGAAGTGTATGAAACCATCATTGGTCTTCCCTCTTCTTCCGTATACAAAAGATTTAGAGCATGGCCCCATGAAGGTACAATTCTTATCCCATTAGCTGATAAATCATACCAGAACTGTCTCCAATCACCATCAACCACACCATTAACATTTGCTTGATCATCGCCAAAAATTGCAATTGTGTGTAATAAAAATCCTAATCCTGGACTTGATAGTGCCGGGTCTTGGACAATTGTTTGGCTTGCTAAAGATGGATTTACAAGATCACTAAGAAGGAATTTATCATTTATCAAATTCCCTTGTAATCTATTATTAAGATACCACAAAGAGATTACTCCATAATCATAGGGAGTGAGCAAATAATCCTCAGCTAATCCATCAACTAGACCTGCAATTATACTATTGTATCCTGCTGGACGATATGTTTCTAGGATGTTGTTGATTCTAGCTTTTCCCACTAAAACATTATCAATTCCAATTAATATATCTGCAATAGGGCTATTCTTCTCTGCAATGGCTTGATTTAACACACTTCCAGTGTCAGAAAAGAGAACAACTTTGACTGATCCATTTTTCAACCCTGCAAACTTTTCGAAAGCTCGGTCATATTCAAAACCAGGATCGGCGAGTAGGGATTCATAAGTGTAGATTGTCAAGGTTCTATCTTTTTCAAGGTTTGAGAAAATAAAAAAACCAGACACAATTATGCCTAAAATTATAATCACTGCAGATACAATCGCAATTGATTTGTTCATCTATATATAATTGATAATATTTATATATAAAAAATATGGTACCCTAATATAACCCCATTATATTTTGATGTAAAATGCGTTTCCCATGTGAAATAATAAGTGAACCTTTCCTTGCAAGGATGAGAGTAGAAGCTGCAAAGTATCTCTATCAGCAAGGATTTTCTCAGCAATCTATCGCAACCCTATTGCAAGTTAGTCAACCAATTGTAAGTAGCTATTTGAAACGAGAAATCAGAATTGATTCTCAGATACCTGAAAGTATAGGACGTGAAGCAAAGAAAGTTGGGCTTCAGATTGGAGAAATATTGGCTATACAAGGAAACGATGGTATTGCACAATCAATAGGTCTAGGTTGTCAAAGCTGTAAAAAACTTAGACAAGATGGAGGGATTTGCTTTTATCACAAGATGTTAAACCCCCATCTTGAAGAAAATTGCACAAGATGTCATACCTCAGAAAGCTTAATTGAACTTCAAATCGATAGGGAAAACATAATTAATCAATTACAGCTTATTTTTAAAAATCTTGTAAAAACATCAAAATATAACTATCTTATCCCAGAAATTGGATTGCAGATAGTAATTGGCACCACAAATATGGAGCATGAGGATGACATAGCAGGATTTCCAGGAAGGATAATTAAACGAAAGAAAGGCCTTCCTTCCACAGAAATCCCAACATTTGGCGCATCACTTACAATGAGCCGCTTGCTTTTGTTAATCAGAAAATATTTCCCCACTATTACTGGATTGGCTGGTATCAAAACCACTGATTGGCTACTTGAAAAGTTAGAATTGGTGGGAATATCATTTATTGATTTCCATGGTTTTGATACTAATTATGAAAAACACCTAGAAGATTTGATAGGTGATAAGAATTTCTCCAATCAAGATCACCCATTTGTGGTAGTAGATAGAGGAAGCATTGGGTATGAGGCTATTAGTTATGTATTTGCTGAAAATCCAAGTGATTTGACTAATGTGTTTGATCTTTTACTTACCTGATTTAAATTTGTAAAATTGCGACAATATGAATCGCCGTGTTATTTTATCAGGGAGTTTAAAAGTTGGATTCATTTTTGAAGCTTCTACTTCGAATTCAAGGTAATTTTGAAATACCGCTCGAAATCCTTTTGGAGTCCGATCTTTGACTTGATCGAGGGATCTTAGATTTATATTACCTACAATTATTGATCCATCCGGGTTTGGAGCCCCGTGAAGGCTTTGTCGTTTTTCCCAATATTCATCTCCTACTCCATAGTCTAGATGGGTAAATGAACCTGTGTAATCAACAACTCTACATAGATCATCAAATGCCAAATCTATTTTGGGATAATCGCTAAGTGAAAATATGTTAGTGACAACACTAAAGGAATTTTTTCGAAATGGTACCTGAAATGCACTTCCGACTACTCTCTCCCCAAACGGGTTACTTTGAGTTTGGAGCATTACCATAGAGAAATCAAGACCCACAAATAGTGAAGGTGAAACATTAGAATCTACTTGTGATTGAACGAATCCTGCCCCCGTACCGGAGTCTAACCAACTTCCTTGATGAATATCTACTTCTAATCTTTGGAGCAAATACTTGACCGCACCGATCCTAGTCCCTCCTTTGATAAATTTAGCTGCTCTTAATTCATCTTCCCAATATTTCTTCAAAGAATGTAAATCCTCTGTGAAATACGAATCCTCTTTCATGTAATCCCTAATCGATCTAATGAAAAGAGAATATTAGGATATTATTGCAGTCCAATTCGATCGATTAATTAAGAAAACAATTGATTCTAAATTA
>JAAFKL010000146.1 GCA_021399405.1 Candidatus Heimdallarchaeota archaeon
AATTATCCGATCAATCAAAATCATCTGCCGAACAGATATCTTCAGTTGTTGAAACTATTTCAAGCACACTGCAGGAATTGTTTGTCCAGATTCAGTCAGGAGTAAACAATGTATCTTCTGTTGCTGAAGAAACAGCAGCTTCAGCAGAGATGACTTCGAGTATGGAAGAGGTGAGCTCACTAGCATTGAGCTTATCCGACCATGCAAAAAATTCAAATAAATTACTCCAAGAACTTTCTTAATTTGATAATTTACTAAACTTTCCGATAAAGTGCTTCATCATTATGTTTAGTTGTAAATTGTGATCGAATAGTATTACCTATTATGATAATTAACATCGGAAGTATACTTGTTGGTATACCTCGAACAATTAATACCAAAATAAACTACAATTGATCATTCACAAGCTTTGAAAGGGCTTAATATTTATTTTTTTCTTCACGATTGGAACAATTGCCAAACTTATAGCCACAAAGGGTAGTAACAATGAAGTATCGGATGAGTTTGAGCTTGAAGATGAACTTGATGGTGTTGTCGAACTAGTGGTTGTTGTGATTGTTGAACTGCTACTAGTTGTTGAAGTTGAAATTGGATTTGAGTCCAATGTGACATCTACTAAATCAAGTTTATTCGATGCATAATATATATCCATTACATCATTTCTTCCATCAGTCCACACTACATGGAATTTATCATTATCATCCAGTCTTATTGTTACGTAATCACCTAATCTTGTAAATTCATGAGATGTACTTTCTGTCGATATCCTAAATTCTGCAGAAAGTGTGTTATTGGATGGATAATAGATCCGGTACATTAAATTGGATAATCCGAGAATTGAGTCATCATAATATGCTACATAGACATTTCCAGAAGTGTCTATATCAATATCTGGCATCCATGAGTTCCCTTCAACATCTTTGTTAATTTGTATTCGATCACTCCATGACTCTCCCATATCATCAGAATATTTCATATACACGTCCCAATCTCGGTTGGCGATATTTGTTGAAATATCCTCCCATGCAATATATATACGACCATTTTGATCAACACTCATTGCTGGTAAGGTAGATTTACTCGGTCGACCTGATACACCCTGGGTGAATGCTGATGCATTGTATGTTGGGTTTAAATCAGTATCTAACCCCCAAGTTTCACCATAATCAAGAGATTTATCGAAGAAAATATCACTTTCCACGGGTGCTTCAGAGAAATAGCTGAAGGCATTGTATAGGACCCCTGATCCTGCTGACACGATATACGGTGCCAAATAATTTGGCGAAATACCATCGGACATTGTTATATTTTCAATGAATGTTTCTCCTCCATCGAAGGATCGACTGAGTTTCATCTCTGTATGAGTTTCTAATACATCATCATACGCTAAGTAAATATATCCATTTTCATCAATTGTAAAAGTTTCCTTGTCTGCGAACCCAGACCCAAAAGATGCTCTAGTGAGATTCCAGTCATTACCTAAATCGTTAGTCCTGGCTAGCGTCATCTGCGATTGCCCTTCAACTCCGAAAGGATACTCTAAGTAAACGTAATAGAGTGTATTGTTGAATACATGCATCCACGGGTCCGATTGCCCAGCTCCAGTCGACCAGAATTGTTCCATCAGTACAGGTGAAGACCATTGTTCACTATTATTGGAGTACACGTATGAAACTGCTAAACCACCACCATCATGTGTTGCCGCATTTTTATAACCCACATATACTGTATCTCCATCCATTGCAAGTGTTGGCTCTACATGATGTAAGAAATCAGTTTTATCAGGTGATAAGTTAATATTCTGAAAAGCAACCTCATTTAATTTAGCCTGATCTGCTATCGTATTGCTTGTTAATCCATTGAATCCGAACAATAATAAACTGAGAACAAATAATCCATTGAAACAATGATTTTTTATTGATCTCCTTATCATGAAACCACACTTGGTTATGACTTTAAGAATGTTATTCGCCAATTCACCTGAAAATTATTTGAATAATATAGATAATTTATATTCTAATGAGTTAAAAGATGTTACTACAGATAATGACGGCTGAGGAAGATGATTTCTATCAATTCTCGTGAACTACTAACCTCAAAACCCTTTTAATAATTAAAACAATATAAAAAAATGGATTTCACGATTCCTTTAGGAATGAACTACTAATAAAAACGTCTCTTTCAATCGCAGGAAATCCAATATAGGTGACAAATACAGTGGACACAGGGAATAAAATTTCGGGTTCTAAAAATAGAATTTCGATAAAATTCATTAAATTAATTACGCTTTCATTATTAATCATGATGATAGCAGGATCAACCAGCAGTGTTTCGGCGAAACAAGTCTGGTATAACAATTTTGATTGTAATTGCTTAGATGGGTTACAATTGTATGGATATGATAGTAGCTCAGGTACAAAAGTAGCTATAGATCATGGATTTTCCATTTCAAATGGTGCATTGCAGGCACCATCAAGCTCTACTTTTGATACAACAAATCGTATGTTTGTGAATAGCACTGTATCAAATGGTACTTGGAGTTTCGACTTAACAATAAATCCGATTGAAGACACGCATATCGGGCTTGAATATATGTGGACTACACTTGACGGGAAATATGATCGTGTTGGTGAGTCTGAAGGTATAACCCCTGCCCTTGCTTATGGATTGATCATTCTCTCGTACGACCGAAATGATAACTTGGTTGGTCCTGGGATCAATGTAGGCGTTTTAAATCCCGTATCCCCAAATGGCGTCGATATTATTAAGGGACACTCATTACCTAAAACAAATCTGACTGGTACCCATCATATTGATATTACAAGAGATCTAACAACAGAAACTAAAGTATATTTGGATTTTGCCCTACAATTTTCATTTTTTGATACGAGGGTGAATTCATCAGAAAAATTTGGTATGACATCTTGGAAAGGAGGTGCTTCAATAGATAATATACGGGTAAGTGATGTGGTTGAAGAAATTAAGGCCCCAACTACCCCAACAGCTGAAACTGAATCGTCAACCTCGACAAGTCCTATAGACTCAACCTCAGATTCGAGTAGTTCAACAGAGGATGATAGTCCAATTCTGTCATTCTTCTGGATTGCACCAATCTTTCTAATTATTATTAGGAAGGGGCGAACTGACAAATCTTGAAATACCATATATAAAAATTGTAAATCATAAATTGAGATAATAAACAGAATGTACAATATACAATAAATACTCTCGTGGTTTACTTATCCCGTAACCCTTTTATTCTTATTCCGAATTCATTATCTGAGGGTACCGATTGCGAATTAAAAATAAATATTACCTATTCCTAGTTGGATTGATTCTACTACAGTTTTTTCAAATAGATTACGCAATAGGAATTGACGAGGGAAATATTACATCAGAACATTCCTCTTTGGAATTATCCTCTCAAAAGGAGGTTGAGGAAATTAGGTTAAATGGTGTAGAAGAATTTCTTACAAATGTAGAACTGAATAACTGGCAAGGTGATGGTACTAAGGCTTCTCCTTATATAATCGAAGGGTATAGGGCTAACTTTGTTTATATTAGTAATACAAGTGATATTTATTTTATATTTCAAAATAATACGGTAGAGTCAAGCTCAAAGTATTTTGACCTTCCAAGGATGATATTAAGCAATGTAACAGGTGCAATTGTGAGGTCTAATACAATATCTTCTAACCTATTTGGAATTTTATTACAGTCCACTAAACTTTCTGAAATATCTGAAAACACAATAACAATTACAGGGTTTAGTAGTTGCTGTACCTCTTATGGTATTTTTCTTCAAAATTTAGAGAACGCCGAATCCTTTGGTAATATTATTAGACGAAACTATATTGACAGTTACGGCTCAGGTATAATTTTATTGGGTGATAACAATTTTGTAGACAGTAATCATATAACCTATACAAAACAAGACCAATGGGGTGGTAGTTGGGGTCATGGGATTCATGTTATATCAAATCGAAACGAAATTACCCGGAATACAATATCGTATAAGTATGGATATGGAATTTTATTAGAAAATTCCCATAATAATAATATAACTAAGAACAACTTTGTTTCTAACAGTTTATCATTATCACAACCAACTTATTCGTATCAAAACCAAGCTGGAGACTACAAATTTGCAGCAGTTCAATTAACAAATTCAAATTATTTTGAAGGGAATTTTTGGTCGGAATGGAATGATATATCTTCAGATTTAGATGGCGATAATACACTCGATGATCCATATCTAATTGATAATAACTGGGGTCAAATCGAAGATTCCTCGCCATCAAAATTGTTGTTCCTTACCCTTCCAATTGACGAGATCGGAAATAAAATTTCTGAGGATTCTGAGGTGAAAGGTAATCAAGTCCTCTATTTACCACTGGAAACTCAGATTTTAATTGGAATACTTTTTTCTCTATCAGCTGCATTAGCATATTATTTTGTCTATTTACCCCGAATTAAGGACGAAACCTTACATGTGTCAAAAACGATTGCGAAGGAGATATCTTCAGTATTTCATAATAGGCCCTCTTTGCTTTATCTCATCCTTAGCCAGAAAAATAATAATCCTACACCAACAGAGGAGGAATTAAGGAAAAGCATTCCTATAGAAATCTTCGGATACAAATTTCTCATGCATCCGGTCAGACTCGCAATGACTAAACTTCTCTTTGAAACCATTGAATTGACATCAATCGAAATGAAGAATTCATTGGATTTAAGCTGGGGGGATTACAGTTCCCACATTAAAGCTCTGGTAAAACAAGATTATATCTACATTCGTGAAGAGTTTCGTGAAGGGTCAGTTAAGCAAGTGCTAACCTTAACTGATTTAGGGCACAAAAGTTATGATGAACTAAAATCTATACTATTTGATTTCCTCTCTAATTCACCTGAAAGTTATCTTAATTATGTTGATAAGCATTATTCAGATAAAATCAATTTTGAAGAAGAAGGGACATAAATTCAGTTTCCGAATCAAACTGCGGTCGTAGTCAGTTGAGTCTGTGCGAAGTATCAATTAAATTTACATTTGAAAATAAACCTTAACGGGTAAAACAATAATGTTTATTCTCTTTCATAATCCTCTCAATTTATGAACAAGAGCAGAAGTTCGGCAAATTTCACCATCCACGGAGCTAAACGATATTATGCGCCTGATATTTTACTTGAGCCAACGCACATGACGCTTTCGTTGGAAGTAAATATCGAAAATAAATCTGTTGAGGGGTCAAATACTATAACGCTGCTCTCAAATAATGATACTGCAACTGAAGTTAAGTTCAACGCCGTCGATTTTGATTTTGTTGATATCAAGACAAAAGGTCTATCTTGGAGATATGACGAAAAATATATTCATATCAATCTTCACTCTCCTTTAACAAAAGGTGAGACAAAAAAAATAACTGTTGATTATCGGGTTAGGAATCCCACTGGAGGACTTTATTTCTCTGGTAGTAATGATACCATCAATTGGTGTGGAAGTGATCACGAAACCGAAAGAGCTAGACATTGGTTCCCTTGTATTGATTATCCCAATGTCAGAACTACATTAAGATGGGAACTAACAACTTCTGAGAAATACACAATTCTTGCTAATGGAAAATTCACCAGTGAAACTAATAATCGAGATGGTACTAAAACTGCCATATGGGACCATGCTCAACGATGTCCCAGCTATCTTGCTGCAATTGCAATCGGTGAATTATCTGAATTCAAAGATCGCAGCCTTGATTCAGATAAAGGATCCATTCCTATCGCTTATTACGCGATCAATAAATTTACCCCAGAAGATCTACAAAGATCATTTGGACGTACACCTGAGATGATTGAGTGGTACACTAAAAAATTTGATCATCCATTACCATGGGACAAATATTTCCAGTTCGCATTTCCTGATTTGGGAGGTGCAATGGAGAATCAATCATTAGTGTCATGGGATGATTGGGCTGTACTAAATCAGGAATCATATGAAGAATACGGTGAATTAATAGATGCAATAAATATTCATGAGTTGGCCCATACCTTCTTTGGTGATCTGCTGGTTATGTCCCACTTTTCCCATGCTTGGCTTAAAGAGTCCTGGGCAACTTATGTTGATGCTCTGTGGCATGAGGATAACAAGGGTTCTGACTATTTTCAGTATGAATTATTCAAAAATGCGCGGTATTATTTTAATGAGGTCGATAATGATTATCTTAGACCTATTGTTCATAATTTTTACAATAATTCATGGCAATTATTCGATCATCATCTCTACCCTGGTGGAGCTTGGAGACTTCACATGCTCAGAAACATGCTTGGGGATGATCAATTCTTCAGCGCAATAAAGGATTATGTCAAATCTTATGCAGGTAAATTAGTTGAAACTGTTGATTTCAAAAGGACACTGGAAAAACATTCTGGATTGAATCTAACTGAATTTTTTGATGATTGGTTATTGACTGCAAAAGGCTTTCCAGATTTGGACATAGAATTTGAGCATGAGTATAAAGAGAAACGTGGCAAGTTCAATATTACACAACTTCAAGTAAAAGCAGATGATCCAGTTCTAAAAGAACCTTTCAAATTCTCTTTGGAAATAGGGATTGTTCACGAACAAAATGGCTCTTTAGAGATTCACAAATTCGATATTAAAGAAAGGCATCATGTATTTTATGTTAATCTCGATTCTATGCCATATTATGTTCAAATTGACCCCTATTATCGAGTATTAGCTCGCCAGAAAATAGACATTGAAGTTGATCAACTAATTCATCAATTAAATTCGTCTCTTGTTATGGGGCGATTACACGCGATTCATGCCTTATGTCAAACTGGAAAAAGAAAAGCAATAAACGCTGTAATTGAACAATATAATCGGGAAACATTCTTTGGAGTCAGAGCTGAAATTTTCAAAGCTTTAGGGAAAACCAATACCCAGAATACAATTCAAGCATTTGTGACATTTATTCAAAATGAGAAGGATCCCAAAATACTTAGTATATTGTTCTCAGAAGTAAGTAAATTTAGAGATTCACGAATAGAAGTTGCAATTAAACAAACAATAAACTCGGGATTGCGTCCTCAAGCTCTTAGTGCCGCTCTAATCGCATTAGGAAAGCAAAGGAATATGGATAACCTTGATTTTATTATGAATTTTACCAAAGATGATGGGTGGCACTATCATGTTCGAGCTTCCTCATATCAAGCTTTAGCTGAACTACGTGATATTAGCATTATTCCACAATTACTCGAGGACCTTAAAATTCAAGTTTATGAAGCTAGAAAATCTATTATTTCCGCTCTTGCAAAATTAGCTAATTACGACGATAAACAATTGCGATTAAACGTTATCGAGAATTTAACTAGCCTTCTACGAGATGAAAATGACAATATTCGTTTGATTGCGGTTGCTGCACTAGGAAAGCTGAAGGCTGCTTCAGCGATTCCATATATTGAAGATCTGAAACTTAGACATCCTCAGCAACAATGGATTAAATTTGAGAGAGCGATAAATCAGATTAGAGATGTTAAGTCAGACAATGATCTTCCAAAAATTCTTGATCAAGTCGAGAAAATGTCAAATGAAATCAACAAGTTAAAATCCAATTTACAAGAATTAGAGGCTAAAGTCGATAAAAATAGTTAATCACAGTCAAATTATTGTATAAATCTAAATTAAAAGGACAAAGTAATTGAAACTGGAGCTTATGACTTCATCTGTAAAATGGCTAATTATGATACAATACTAAAAAATGGGTTAATCTATGATGGATCTGGGTTAGATCCATATATAGGCAATGTAGCAATTAAAGGGGATAAAATTGTAAAAATCGGGCAAGTGGATGGGACTGCAGATGCAGAAATAGATATCACAGGACTCTCTGTTGCACCTGGATTTATTAATATGTTAAGTTGGTCTGTCGAAAGTTTAATTGAGGACGGTAGAGCTTTAGGTACAATAAAACAAGGGGTTACTCTTGAGGTTATGGGAGAAGGAGTATCTTGGGGGCCGTTAAATGATAAATTAAAAGAAGAAATAAGCGAAACTTTTGGTTCACCAATTAAGTATGAGATTCCATGGAATACTCTGGGCGAATATTTACAATTTTTGGAAGATAAAGGAATTTCAACAAATATCGCCTCATTTGTTGGTGCGACTACTGTGAGAATGTACGTTCTAGGTCATGAGGATCGAGAACCTAATGATGATGAATTAGAAAAGATGAAGGATCTTGTAGACATAGCTATGCAAGAAGGTGCAATGGGCGTCGGAACTTCCTTAATTTATCCACCTGCGTTCTATGCCTCAACAAAGGAACTAATTGAGCTTTGTAAAGTTGTATCTAAATATGGGGGTATGTATATTAGTCATATTCGAAGTGAGGGAATGAATTTTATGGAGGCACTAGATGAATTCTTGACTATTGTAAGAGAATCTAAAGTCAAAGGAGAGATTTACCACCTCAAAGCAGCGGGTGAAGTTAATTGGCACAAATTGGATCTAGTAATTGAGAAAATTGAGGAAGCTAGATCGGAAGGACTAGAGATTACGACTGATATGTATTGTTACACAGCTGCTGGAACTGGTCTTGATTCCACTCTTCCTCCTTGGGTCCAAGAAGGTGGTCAAGAAAAATTCTTAGCGCGACTCAAAGACCCCGAAACAAGAGAAAAACTGAAATTACAGATGTTGGAAGTCACCAAAGACTGGGAGAACATGTATATAGAAGGAGGACCTGAAAATATTATGATAGAAGCTGTTTCAAAAGAAGAATTGAAGCCACTTTTAGGTAAGAGAATATCTGATATCGCAAAATCCAGGGATCAAGACCCTCGGGATACAATAATCGATCTACTAATCCAAGATGAAAAACGAATTGGTGCAATTTATTTCATCATGTCCGAAGAAAATATTAGGAAAAAGATAGCTCTTCCTTACATGAGCTTTGGTTCAGATGGTGCTTCTATGGCTCCTGAAGGTGTATTTCTAGAAAATAGTGTTCACCCACGTGAGTACGGTAATTTTGCACGTCTCTTAGGCAAATACGTACGAGATGAGAAAATAATTCCAATGAAAGAAGCGATTCGAAGACTTACCTCATTTCCAGCAAACAATCTGGGCTTAAATGATAGGGGTGCCTTAAAACAAGACTACTTTGCTGATGTAGTTGTGTTTGATCCTGAAGAAATCAATGATGCTGCCACTTTTGAGAAACCTCATCAAATTGCTGTTGGAATGAAGCATGTTTGGGTAAATGGTGCTCAAGTACTAAGTAATGGTGAGCACACCGGGAAATTCCCAGGTCAATTCATCAAAAGACAATGAATTATAAAGAATGTATATGCACTTCAATAACCTGCAAACAAAGTAAATAACTAACATTACATGAGATTGATATCAAAATTTCTGCATCCCCAAATCGATTTATTTAACAAAAATAATTATAATCATATATTAGATTGAAGGTTGAATCAATAAATCCAAACGATCAGCAATTATTAGATCTTCATCTCAAAGTTTTGGAAAAAGTATTTCTTCAAGAGCCATTTGATCAAATAGAAAAACAATACCAAAAAAATATGACTGACTTAAACTATATTGAAATTATTAAGAATTCAGGCCATTTGAGCTTTGATGAAAATAATAAATTGATAGGTGCTTATCCGATTTCTCCCTCATCAACAGATTATAAGATCAGTTTGGAAGGGATAGGCGAAGGTTTCAGTATGTGTGCTGTTGATGCGCTAGGCGTGCCCTACACATTTATGAGAAAAACTATGATAAATACAATTGATAAATCAACAGGAAAACCTCTAGAAATAGTAATTGATCCGAATACCGAAAATCAAGAGATGCTAAATATTTTTGTTACTTATCAAGATACTCCAGATGAGCTACAAGGAAGCAAATCTGCAGCAAATGTACAATGTCCAACTATACATTTTTATTCATCGAAAAGTGACATCCCAACGAACCTTCAAATTTGGACCTATTCTCAAGCATTGGAATATGCAAAAATGAGATTTGGAAGAAAAGAAATGCTCGCAAGAATTCAAAAAATAAGTGATTAGATTTTAACTTAAAATTTTTCTGGACTTCGAGGGACTATGCCATCAACATTTCGTTCAGAACTGATGAAATTCTTCACCCTATAGTATGGATTACTGTTGTATGCTTTGTCATAATAAGCATCCAATGGGAATAATTCGTCAATCTGATGAACAACATCGGCTGATAATGTGATATCGACTGCTACGATATTTTCTTCTATTCTATCAGGGCTTCTAGTACTCATGATGGCAGAGCTAACGTCTAAATTTGATAAAGTCCAAGCATATGCCAGTTGTGAAGGTTTGATATTAAGATCTTTAGCAATTTGGCTGAATTGCATTAACTTCGATAAGTCATCTTTATCAAAGGGGCTGCCTCTGCGTTTCATGCCAGTTAATCTTTGTATTTGTTTTTCATCTAGTTCATCAAATCCAGTATTATCATACATACCAGTGAGGACTCCATCTGATAAAACTTTGTAAGCCACGATACCTAAATCCCAGCCGTCAATTGTGTAAGGTAGTCCTTGCTCAACTGCACCCCTTGTATAGAGATTATATTTGGATTGATCAACGACTGGCCCCTCTAATCCTAATTTCTCAGCAATTCCAAAGGCTCTTTCCAAATCCGCTGAAGGCCAATTCGAGGTTCCCCAGTGTAATATTTGCCCTCGATCGATGAGATCATTCATTGTTCTTACTGTTTCATCTAATTGAGTTGAATAATCTGGACGGTGCGCATAGAATAAATCAACATAATTTGTTTGCAATCTTTCTAGAGAATCAGTAATTGAATCGAACAGATGTTTACGGCTTAATCCTCGATGGTTTGCATGTTTACTCATTGGAAGGCAAGCTTTGGTTGCAATAACCAATTCAGATCTTTCATAATCTTTAATCGTATTCCCAACAATTGTCTCAGCAGGGCCATATGCACCATATATATCTGCTGTGTCCAGATAATTAATTCCAACTTCAATTGCTTTTTGTAAACAAATTTTACCATCTTCAGCAGATACTGGATTATCAGTTGCATGGTATTGGGCTCCACCAAAGAACATTGTCCCATAACTGATTTCGGAAACAAACATTCCACTGTTACCTAATTTACGAAATTTCATGAAATAAAGGTTTTTGGAATAAATATATCTTTTCCCTTTCCGGTCAACTTGTAAATCAAAAATCGATTATTTTGACCACACTGTCTGATTAGAGAAGTCCTCTTAATAATTCCATAAAACAGGCTCCAATATCTTCGCTGTAACCACCTTCAAGTATTATCCCTAACTTGTTGAAATTTGATAGATTTTGTCCAATGTTCTGATAATAAGATTGGTTTAGCTCCATTCCTGCAATTGGATCTTTGTGATAACTATCAAATCCCATACTCACTAATACAATATCGGGATTGTAATTTTCGATGTCGTTGATGGCTTTGAGTAGTGTTTCATCATATTTTTCTGAATTTGTTGTATTTGACAAAGGATAGTTAATATTGAAATTTATTCCATCTCCCACTCCGGTTTCATTTTTATCTCCCCAATAATATGGATAGGCGTCTTTTGCATGCAGTGAGACGTACTGAACTTTAGATGTATCATAGAAAATATCTTGAGTACCATTTCCATGATGATAATCCAAATCGAGAATGGATACTGATTTTCCTTTATTAATTGCCTCTTTGGCCGCTATTGCCACATTGTTGAAAAAACAATATCCTCCACCTTTGGAATGCATGGCATGATGTCCTGGAGGACGACTTAAACCAATTGAGATATTTTCATTACCTAAGATTTGGTTTACACAATCCAAAGCACAAGATGCAGAATGATGAGATGAAGCGAAGGAATAAGGAGTAATTGGTGTATCAACCGAGAAGAAATGATATCCAAGTTGAGCTTCAAATAATGAATTTGAATTCGGAGTAATCATTATGTTTTCCGGGGCTAATGTCATGGGCACTTGTTCTTCAATATTTGCAGGGAGTGATTTCAAGAATTCAACGTAGCCTTCATCATGCACATTTAATATTTGTTCAAGATCACATAATTTAGGTTTCAAGATAGATAGATCGTCATTATTTTCTCTTTTGATTGCTTGTAATATCCAATTTATTCTATCTGGTTTTTCAGGATACTCTCTAAAATCATGACCTGAAAATTCATTTTTAGGATTATACTTGAGTTGCTCATCACTAAAGAATATTCTCACTATGAAATTTCGCCAAATAATAGTTTTAAGCTTATTGAGGAATGTAGAAAACTTGACACTAGTTTGTTTTGTAAATTTCAGTATTTGGATAAAATTTGTTCCAAA
>JAAFKL010000002.1 GCA_021399405.1 Candidatus Heimdallarchaeota archaeon
AGACAAAGTATTGACTATCTTTAGGGCCATATCCAACTGACCCACCCTCTCACATTGAAGGGCTCTCTTTAAATCCACATATACTATATAAATTTTAAGAATAAATACTTTCCTACTATTTTCGAGTCGATTATTGCAATATTAGGTTCAAACGAATCCTAATAAGCCCAAGGGATTAAGTTCATGAATACAAATTAGATAAAATCATCTGGTGTCATTCTAAAATTAACGATCTTGTAGATCGCGTCCAATTACATTTTTTAGTTTATTCGGGCCAGATGTTATCTGTTGTACCACCCTCACCAGGTATAGCGAGAGAGAATAGTATCACCAGAAACGGAAGCAACTGAAAAACTAATGCTTTAAATTTTAACCTTAACATAATATATCACCTTATTCGGGCCAGATATTATCTGTTGTGCCACCCTCACCAGGAGCAGCTATTGATAGTAATACCATTAAAAATGGGAGCAATTGAAAAACCAGGGTTTTAAATTTTAATCTTAACATAACAAATCACTTTATTAAACAATGAGTTTTCTAATTGTTTATAAGTCTTTCTAATACATTAAGCTATTATTTTGAAATTATTTTCAAAAAATTGTGCTTCACATATATAAATGTTATAACAGACAATTCCTCCTATATTTATAAACTCTCCTAGATATATGGTGTATAAACCCCACAGTATCCAATTTTAATTAATCACACCTGTTTTGATTTAAATAATAAGTATATGAATAATATTATACTTCGTCAACGTCAAACGTCTATAGTAAGAGTTTCTTGTGAGTACATAAATTCTTATGATATACTGTATTAAAAAATAAAATTTTTTTCTCAAAGAATCCATTGGATCAAATGAGGCAAGGTGTCTTTACCTAACTATACAATCTTTATTGCCAATCTTCTCAATCTTTCCCTTTCTGAATAATTTGTGGAACATCGTGTGATATCTCTTCTCTCTATTATCCCATTTACTCACAAGACCCCGCTTGATGTCCAGTTCTGTGAACAGATTCACCAGATCAGCAATATCCAGACTACAACAACTAAAAAGGGCAATGAAGGCAATTTTAATCTCCCGGTTATCACCGCTAACGAGATTAGTATACTTATGAGGGATATCATCCAGCATACTTGATGAATTGTAGGCCAGTCTTGATATAAGGTCATATTCAAGCATTTCTGTCATTATTTCCCTGGACTTATTGACTAGAAAATGATGATTATTTTTGGGTAATAACGAAAGATCCTTCAGGTTCTTTTGGATGCTGGACCACTCCTCCTTTCCGATATTAAATTCACGTCTCAAGTAAGTCCTAGTAATCGGGATGCTATATTTTTTGGCCATTCTTTCCAGATACGCCGCAAAAAAGACCTCAATCCGCCTTAGGGGTAGATTGCCACCAACGGTCCTTCTAATGAATTGTTCCACATCCCGCATTATTTCAAAATTCTCATCTGATGAGAGACCCGCCATATATTCACTAACCACGGCCCATGCATTCCTAATAATGACTGGATCCTTCTCAAAATGCCTGAAGAAATATCCGAGATCACTTTGCATATTCATGGCATTCCTCAATGAGAAATACAACTCGTGTTGTTTTGCTTTGACAGTACCCAAAATATTCTCAATACCATTGATTATAGTGGTCGTAGCTCTTATTATTATCAAGTATTCGAGAAGGCTGGAATAATTCCAAAGAATTAAGAATGGGAATGCGAATAATTGATAATATCTCATTGAATATTGGTTTATGTGTGACTTTTTTGAGAAAAGAGAATGTCAGTTAATCATCATTAAATGAATTAAGTTGTGATCCCCTCCACCCCCCAATAATTATCAGGAGTAAACCAAGGAGATATAAATAAAAACCTATCTTAAAAGCATAATCTATGCTCCAGTAAGTATAAGGTGGAGGATATCTTCCCCGTATGGAGATTAATGGTGGTATTGAAAGGATCACAGCTCCAATTACAATCTTCATGTTTGTTTTAGAACCCTTGGTTATCTGGATTGCTGTATACCCCACTAAGATGAGAGTACCTGTAACCATTATAATTTCAAGACTTTCTAATATGTCGGACAAGGATTCCAATCCTGATATCTCTGAGGATCGAATCGGCAGAAAAAAGGTCAATAAGAGGCTAAATAGTGATGAGTATATTAAATAAGTTGGGTTTTTTAGAAACTCAATATAAATTCTGTCCACACTTTAACTAGGTGGACCAAATTAATAAACATAACTTAGTATAGACAGACGGACTACAATCTTAATGATCTGGTTCTTTATTGAGAAAATTAGTCGAGAAGTTAAAGGTATTAATTGTAAGCTTGATCGGGATTCTTCACACATCTGATAGTTATCTATCACGTATTTATCTTTAAATACTAAAAAGGATCAGAATGATATAAGAGGATTACAAATGGAGATCGCAGGTTTAGAGTTAGAATCAAAAGATCAAGTAGAGACAGACCCATTGATCAAAATATTCAAATTAATTGATGTAAAAAAGAAGACTTTGGAATATATTCAACTTGCATGTGGGCTTATAGTAGCCACATATGTCCTTGCCTGGCTCTTTCTTCATTATTTTGATGCCTATAATACGGATATATTGGTGGGGATTGAATCTTTACCGTTAATTATCTCTGCTATAGTCTATACTGTTGCAAATATCTATCTAAAAAAACACCGAAAATTGCCAACATCACATTGGAGATGGGATATTTTCGTTTTTATTTTGGTCGGAATTAATTTCTATGGGTTTGCCTATTCACCACACATACTTCAGATACCACAAAAGTATGTTTGGGCTGGACCCACAGGTACTTTCATTGTGGGCATTATATTCTTTCTAGATATGAGAAGAAGTTCGAGGAAATTTATAATAGGATTAAAGAAATAAATCCCATAATTAAAAAAATTGATATTGATAATCTATATCTATTCCAATTGATCGACAAATACTGCAACCTCATGATCCGACCTCAACCTTTTATGCATTCAGCTGAGATTGATTCTAAATCCCTATCCCCAGAATTTTTTGTGCAGAGCCAATACCAATTTTTCTTTTCTTTAAATACTAAACTCGTATATTCAGATACAGGAGAGTATCAAAGTGGGAGAAACGCTGACTGACACTAAAAGAAGGAATGCCCCTATGGACTGGAACGGGATCGAGGGATTGGAGAGGGCAAGAGAGCTTATAATAAAATATTACTCATCTCCCAGTGACACAAGAGAGAAAATGGAGAAGACCAGAATATCAATCCGAAGAGCGGTGAACGTAGGCAAATTTAAGAAATTCGGTATCAACTTCTATCATGATTTGTTAAAATTTTCAAATATCAGGGCACAAACCAGGGCACCAAACTATTGGCATAGTTACCAATCATACCAGGAGACAATGGTGATTATTAAGGAATTGTATAAGAAATATAAGAAGACACCTACTATTGAGGAAGTCAGGAAAAAGATAAATAATTTTCAGACAGCGATCTCCAAGGGGCAATGGAAAAAATTTGGTGTTACTTCCTACAATGATCTTCTTGATGTTTTGAATATTCCTGTTAACGTGGAGAGATATAATGAATTACAGAGTAGGGATGGATTGGACCACTATATAACTATTCTGAAAGATAAATATTCTGAATTAGGCAGGGTTCCTTTGAGTAATGAATTTGAGGATCCCAAGTTAACCTATCTCATTCATTCCAAGAAATGGAGCGAATTCGGGGTAAATAACTACTTTGATTTGGTCACCTCAGCGGGTCTTGAATTTTATAATATCAACTGGGGAGATCTGGAGGATAATGGCATCGAAATCGCTGTTGGGATGGCTTTGAAAGTACACCAGGAAAAGGGTCACATCCCACTATCAAGTGAGATCGATAAGGTCCTCTACCCCATTCACAAGGGATTATTTGAGAGGTTTGGGATCAAAGACTATTTTGACTTCCTTGTATACTGTGGTTTTAATCCTTCTACTTCACGGAGGCGAACCAAAGGATTGGCTATTAAACCAAAGAATTACTGGAAAGGGAGAAATGGATATAATCGTGCCTTTGCTGAGTTGAAGTCTCACATCCAGAATAATAACGAATTACCCTCAAAGAATACACATGGGAATATTTATCTCCTGATCACGAAGAAGAAATACGAAAAATTTGGGGTGATAAAATGGAAACCACTCCTAATAGATATTATAAACGAATTGAAAAAGGAGGGTTTCACATTTGATGGGAAAATATTGAGACAGATTGAGTATCGTTTGGGGATAGAGATATGATACAGGATAGGTTCTGGTCTTTCGAATATGAAACTCCAGAGTATCTTAAAAAATCCTCGAGGGTCATTCCGGAATGGGAGATTCCATTTGATCTAAAGACAATGGGTGAGATTGACCTCTTCAAAGATCACCCCTCCTTCCCATATTTCAGGGATAAATGGATCATGATATGGAGACAGGTATACGAGAGGGAAAAAGAGAAATTCCCCCATGGTTTCTGGGCTGTCCGGGAGTATAATGAGAGTGGTTATCTCAATGGATACCTGAGAGCACTGGTCATCTCGAAATATCTCTTGGATAAACATCTCAAAGATCCACTGACTCTTAGAAACTCATTTTTCTACAAGTATAAGCTGGCAACTCCACTAAAAAACTTCTTCAGGGATAATAAGGTGTTGATAGTCATGATGCTATATCCTGGGAAGTACAACACCTGGGATTTCAAATTCATACCCAGATATACTTTTAACCCAGATCACACGGGTATGACACATACTTCAAGAAAAATGCTTGAGACCATGTTGAAAAATATGCTAGAAAAGACTCTTGGAGAGGCATTGAGAAGGAAAAATCTCAGGGAGAAAATTAATCTGAATTTTCCAGATGATGTGATCTGCCTGACTTGGAATGATATTAATGATGTTCACGGTTTGGAAAAGGATTTCAAAAATATAATGGACCTACTAAAATATGTGTTTGGGGATCGCTTCAACCCCGTCTATCGGCCCAGGATGCCTAAAATGGATAAAGCGAAATTCCGGAAGGCAGGTAGAGAGGAGATTTATAATGTGCTGCTCAATGACTTTGATCAATCTGGTGAGGAAAATCTGAAAGAATACATATACTCGATTTTCAATTCTGATTGGTACAGAGAGAAAGGATTTTTTAGATTTATGACATCTCATACCAATGGATTATTAATTGACATTTTCAAAAACAAGAAGGTGATACTAGAACCCTTATTTTTCAGGAATAAGCCCTTATTTTGGTTCAAGGATGAAGATGGGAAGATAAATTTTGAAATTATCAGGGAGTATCTATATCTGATTGCTAGCGAATTGGAGTATGATGACCCCAGAACCCAGTTTGAGGAAAGGGATCTGAGCCTCAGAGGAGGGACTAATCTAGTCAAATATTACAATCATGACTACTTCCCATCCAAAAATGAGTGGAAGGTAATATCGAATATTTACATGAATAGAGTAGAAAAAGGATTATTAATCAAGAAGAAGGAAATACTTCTTAAAACTGCACCAAAGGTAGGAACATCTGATTTTGTAATGGAAGGTAATAAATACCGATGTCCGGTTTCATCTTGTGAATCCAAAATTATACTGAGACACAGAGCTAGACATTTGAGAGAGGTCCATTGGATTGATACCTGTATCAGTTGTGAATATTGTTCAGTTAGAGTTAATGATACAACAGAATTGGCAGATCATGTCCGTGATACACATAAAAATCTATTCAGATGCAAGAACACAGTTAATTGTGATTATGCTGCAGATAATATTTCAGCTGTTGAGATCCACATGCGTAGGAAGAAATGTGCATCGGTACTCGGATTGAAAGGCAAGTACCACTGTGATACAAATATGGAGGACCACCCCAGTAGATCAGTTTACAGAGCAGAAAGTCCAAAGGAATGGGAATGGCACCAAAAATTCTATCATGACAAAAATTATTTTGAAGGAGATCTCGATATAACATATGAGAGGGTTGGTGCCTATGTGGCAGATGGTGGTGATGGTCTTGAAATAATAGATATCTCTGATCCAGAAAATCCAGTTGAAGTGGGAGAATTCTATGATGACAGATCTGCATATTCAGTAGATGTTGAAGGTTCACTTGTTTTTGTGGCTGATGGAGAGTGGGTAGAGATTTTTGATGTCTCAGATAAATCTGCACCAGTTAGGCTCGGTGATTATTATGATGAGGATTATGGAAATACGATGGATCTTGCAGTGAGTGGACCATATATTTATGCTTCAGATGGAACTGAAGTAATAGATATCTTAACCTGGATATCAAAACCTTCCAGTCCACTAAACCTGGAATTATTGGATAATCACGATAGTTCAGTGACAATCACTTGGGAAGCCTCATTATATGATGGTTCTGATTCATTGGAATATCGGGTTTATAGAGGTACTAGCATTGATAATTTATTGTTACTGACAACAGTGGGTGATTATTCATACACAGATGCCACAGTAACTAAGGGTACAGAGTATTTCTATGGCATATCTGCTTTAAACAGATTACATGAGAGTAATCTAACGGATGCAATCTCTGTAACTCCCACCTCTTCTGCAACTGCTCCACAGAATCTTATTTTGAACCTGGATACTGCTAATCATGTAGAAATAACTTGGGAAGCACCTATTGATAATGGTGGGCTACCTAGTGCCGATTATATTGTTTATAGAGGTTCATCCGCAGATGTTTTGTCAGAGCTAACCACTGTTAATTCTACTCTGGAATATCTTGATAGTACAGTAGCCCCAGGAACTACTTATTTCTATGCTGTGAGTGCTGTCAATGATGTTGGTGAGGGTGATTTATCCTCTATAGAATCAATCAGTACCAATGATTACCCAGATGCTCCTCATAATTTGACGTTGTTATACGAAAATGATAATGTCACAATTAGTTGGGACGCACCTCTTGATGATGGTGGTTCAGAAATTCTGAACTATATCATCTACAGGGGATTATCCGCGGACAATTTAACTGAATTGATCACACTGTCAGGTTCTACCATTTCATACAATGATTCTACTGTCGAGAGTGAATTAACCTATTACTATGCAGCATCTGCAGTTAATGGTGTTGGTGAGGGAGATTTGACGACAGTTTTAGAAATTACTATTCCCGAAGCTGGATCCGCTGTCGTCATAATTGTTGTTGTTGTAATAGTAGCAGGTGTTGCCACAGTAGTAGTCGTTAAGAAAAAAGGCTTAATTTAATGAAATAATTTAGAAATCATCTGAGAGGAAATAGAACGCATAGAATGCAATAAATATCACTAATCTGAAGGGGAATCGTCCCTTTTTCTTTGTTCCCGTTGTTCCCGTTGGTCCCCCAAATAATGATTTGTTACCCTCATATCCACATGTCTGACAGAAAGGGTCATTGTAATTGGTGGGTGAATCACAATTCTTGCATAGTTGCTGGCTCATAACTTGTTGAAATCCGGTATCTATTTTAATATTTTTTTTTGGGAAATAAATAAAGTATATCATAATTTTACATGTTGAAAATTACAATAATTATTAGCTCGAATTTCATTCTTTCAAGTATTAATATCCAATAATATTTTATCGACTGAATTACTTTAGGTTGATCATGGAGATTTATAAGGAGTACCTAACACTGGCATGTAGAAAAAAGGTACCTTCGCTGGCATATGGCAATTTGTATTACATTATTTTTCATTTTCAGTACTTTATATA
>JAAFKL010000147.1 GCA_021399405.1 Candidatus Heimdallarchaeota archaeon
AGTATATACATACCAGAAATGAAATTTTGAATTGTGTGTATACTTGCAAATGAAATTATTGATCCCAGAAATATTGATAGTCCAAGGACTGTTCCTTCCCCAATTGAAAGGAATAATACTGCAGAATACAATATAACGATGACCATTAAAAATCGTATTAGTAAAAGTAAAATATTTTCAAGATCTGCTGGAATTTTATTAACAGCTGCCTTATGAATAAGTCTCGCAATTATTTTATTTATTACATATACTAATAATATTGTAACTACAAAATACATGTAATCTGATCCAATGAAATCCATTAGTTAGTTCCTCCTTGTAATTCAGAAAATACTGAACGATAAATATCTTCTAGAAAATCTGTTTGTAATTCAAGTATCTGATAAGCATCGTCGACCACCATAACTAATCTAACATCCTGTCTGAATATGTATTTATTGTAAAAATATCTAGGTCTATAACCTAATTTTTCCTGCCATCGATCCAATACAGTGTCCATTCTCTCATTGACAGTTTTGATAGTTATATCGGGTGAGATAATATTTAATTTCAATTGCACTGTGAATGGATATCTTATAATTTCACGACCACCAGTAATCTCATTCAGCATTTGCTTTTTCAATTCGGTTTGATCCTTAATCTCTTCAAGCAATTTAGAATAACCCACCTCGAAGCCCATTTTAGAGCGTTCTTCAAGTTCTTTTATCTGAATTGAGCAATTTATTAGATTGGCATCAATTAATCTCTTGTTTGGGATTAATACTATGGTTCTATCAAGTTTGAGAAGCTTAGTATAATTCAAACCGATCTCCAATACAATTCCATCTATGGAGTCTACCTTTATTAGGTCCCCAATCCCAAATGGTCGGATTGCAATTAGATAGAAACTCGCAACAATATTTGCAATTACTACAGACAAGGCAAACCCTATAGCAGTTCCAAGTAGTGCTGAAATGCTAAGTATCGTACTTGATTGTATTTCAAACACAAATGAGATCATTAGAGATATGAGTAAAATTTGAGAGAGATTAATTATCATTTTAGTGACATTTTTTGCCTCGAAATTTCTTTTCTGAGATATTTTATCTAAATTCCTTTTGAGGAAAAATCCAATAGTCCAAATTATAATGGTTAAAATAAGAAATAACAATATTTTAACACCTATTGGAGGACTTTCATCAATATAATACATAACAAATAAGAAAATCAAGTGTAATTAAAGTTGGATATATTAGTCTAAGTTATAGACGATTCAAATTGAATATCGATTAGATTAAACATTGATGTAATATTTACTATGTATGGGGCAATATAAATTTCAGGATTAAGAATTTCGCAGATTTTATTAGTCGGAACATTTTACCAATAAATACAAAAACCTCGAATCCCTATTAAGAAATATCAGACTAGAACAGGAATATCCAATTGAATCAAAATATTGGTTTTTGGAATTACATAATAGAAAGTTGATTCGAAACTATGTAGTTGTACCTGCAATTATTAGTGGGTTACTCTACGGCCTCTTGTCTGCCAGTATACTCTTTTACACTACAATTTTTAATAACGAAGGGCTTGCCTTTGTTCTACAAATCGCAACTTTTTCATTATTCACAATTTATATTGTTCCATTCTTAATTGAATTCTATTACAGAATTAACATTTGGGAAATACTGCATATTGAGAGGGTAACCTGGATATATATCACTGCAGTTGCTCTTATCATAAGCCTGATTTTCATCGATACAAATGAATCAATGCTTGGTAATTTATTACTTAGTAAATCTGGTCTCGGAAAATTATCTTATGGATCACTAGTAATGGCACCTGTGTTTGAGGAATTTTTATTTCGAGGCGTTCTACTCAGTCTCAGTAGTAGAGTATTCAGTAAGACAATTACTATACGATTAAATGGAATTTTATTTGCTATCTGGCATGTTGGAATTGTATTTTCTTACGGTTTCATCATTCAAGTACCTCTGATAATAATTCTTACAGGTGTTTTCGGGTATTTTTTGGCACATTTCCAATTCAATCACCGAAATCTATGGATCTCAATAATTTTACATTCCTTGGCAAATATATTTTTGGCTACTACAGGATTTCTAATTCCAAAATAATAAATTACAATCCTGCTACGATTTCATCGATCATTCGAATTGCATCCTCAACTATAAGATTTGGACAAGAGATTCCTGCAGTAGCCATCTCTCCACCACCCGATACATCACCATTACCCGACGATTCCAGTCGTTTGGCAACCTTATTTGCTAAATCACCTAGATGAATTAATTCTGGTTTTCTTTTTCTAATCACAAGGGTAGCGTTTTCTCCATTTTTCTTAATTGCAATACCTATTCGAGAATTCGTCATAGTTGCTGTAACATAGGCATTGTGCCCCATGGATGCCACTGGGCATTCATAAATAATACCAATGTCACCAACTTTGATGGCATTCTTTTTGATAAAGGGAATTGCCACATCAATTTCCCTACTTGCTTCTTGAGCTGCTTTGGCTACTTCTGATATTTCTGATGGAAGGATACCAACAGATAATTTGTTGACAATTGATCGTTTAAGATTATCAGATTCAATTACTCTTGAGGCCTGTTTGAGGAGAAAAGCTTGGAATTGAATCGAAGATTCATCCCAGATATTAGTAACTTTGGCAAGGAAAGAACAATTCTTGGCATAATCAGATATTGAGCCATATGCTCCTAGTAATGCTTGTCTTCTATTTTTTACAATAATCTCTTCGGTATCACCATACATTGCCATAAATGTTGTAGCACTGGTGGATGAAAACTTAACATTTCGATATTCAGTTACATGAGTTTCAAAATCATTAATGTCTAAATACTCTGGCATTAAATGATTATCATAATAATATATCTCATATTTTAATTTTGATTTTTTTAATCTTTCAAGAGTGAATTGTAGATTTTTTGGATTTAATGCAACATCTAATATGTAGAGTACATCAATTGTTTTCATATATTTCTCTATTTCACGAATGTCTTTGTGCAATTGAGGTGCTCTAGAAAAAAATACTTCAGCTCCATGGTAAACTGATTTGACAATTGAAGCAGCACATATACCATCGGCGTCCCCGTGACAGATAATGCCTACATTAGATCGAATTTAAGACACCTTTACTATCAGAAAAGTTCATATGAATTAAAATGAATATATTATTGATTGGGATAATGAAATACAAAAATCAGAAATTTGATATTTCATATACTATTTTGGCATTTAAACAACCTTATCAATTTCTAAGTCTTCATTTGTCCATAATTTCATTTGCTCATTAATTTCAATTATGTATTTCTTTAATTCATCCATTCCCAAAAGTTGAGATGAAATTCCTGTTTTCTCATCTCTTATGATAGTCTTGTACAATTCGAATCCTCTTAATAATTGAATTCTGGATATTAACATTGTTTCAGGGATTTTTACTAAAATAAATAATACTATAATTAATGCAAAAATAATAATTGCTCTACCTAAGACATTTCTTTGCGATAGGATGGGAAGGGCAATAATATTAAAAATAAAAGCAATTGTAAATGCGATTAACCATAATTTTCTACCTAACAATATCCTTTTTGTTGGCTTAGGGATTTCTATTGTATAATATGAGTAAAAAATAAAAAATAAGGCGTACATACTAAATAAGATCGCTAGAAAATCATAATCTGTACTGTATATAATTTGATCATTATACCTATATCCGCCACCATTGGGAAAATCAAAAGTTTCAACTCTTGGGATTTTAAAGCCAAGAAAATTTATCGATCTTGGTTGGGGAAACTTTTCCCAAAACAAAATCATTGTTGTCAATGCTAAATACCAAATCCATCCAATATACCAGATTACTTTTGGAACACTATCTTCATCCTTCGAACGGATTGACCATTTGATTCTAACTGCGTGCAGAAAAAACAACATCCATATTGTGTTGAATGTGAAAAACATGAATTGATAATAAATTAATTTATTAGTTTCATATCCAAAAATGAATGCAATATTCGAAATTCCTCCGAAAAAATACGCTCCTGCGAAGAGCAAACTATCAATTAACTTGGTATATCGATATTGAATGATTAGGTATGCTATCGGAAATACACAGAGTATTGCAATAACAATTGCAAAGCCAAAGGCAATTCCTGAATTTAACATTATAGATATTAGATTATAGGATATTTATTAATTTAGGGGTTCTAGAATTAATTTGACAAAAGAGATGGAGATTAAGTTTCCAAAAGGTTATTTTTGACCTCATAATATTAAAATTCCGACAGATCGAAATAATTACTTAATGTGGTTTCTCTGCAATAACTGCACCAATTATCCCTACTTTTAGGTCCTTTATTAATCGTTTTTGCATAATACCTGCTCTAACAGTTTCATGAAATTCCTGTGGGATCCATTTTAACTTTGAAAGCACTTTTGTAAGTGGATATATCAAGATAGCGTTCATATGAACATTTTTTACAGATTTCATAATTTTATCAGAATAATCAATTTGATTCTGAACTATAAAACCCGCTTTCTCAAGTTCAGATTTGAAATCATCAACATGATATAGATGAGGTATACAACATCCTTCCAAAAATACTCTAAGTGTATCCATTTCTTTTTTATTTAGCTCTCGTTTTGTGATAAATGGATCTGCAACAACCAACTTACCCCCAGGTTTTAATAAACGAAAGGCTTCAGCTATAAATGCAGGTTTGGACGGTCCATGACATACACTCTCTATCCCAAATATTTTAGTAAAAGACTCATCATCAAAAGAAGTATTCGCATAATCTTGGACTGCAAATGAGATCCTATTCCTAGCACTTGAATTATTAGCCACTTGAGTTCCCAGATCAACTTGCACTTTTGATAATGTTATTCCAGTAATTTTTACTCCATATTGTTCAGCCATATAGATTGTAGGGCCTCCCACTCCGCATCCAGCATCAAGTACTACATCATCTTTGTTTAATTCTAATAACTCAGCTACAAATTTATTTGTATTTTCCTGAGATTCTTGTGAATCTCTAGTGTTCTCATCCCATATACCTAGATGAAAGGAATCGGCAGAATTGAAATTGTAGATGATACTTTGTTCATCATAATATTTCCCTACATCTTCTGTTGTAAACCCTGTGTCAACATGTACCATGGTTCTTAATTGAAGACTTTGAAAGAACATTTTTGTTTTTCTCTCCGAGGATGACAATAAATTAAATTATAGGGTAATTTTTCAATACTTCATGAGTATTAATGCAGCAGATGTTAAACTCATTTTAAGATCAAATTTAAGAATTATTGGCGTAATCCAATTCCTTCCATTTTTTGTATTCTACCTTTTGTTCTCTAGTTCAATATCAATTTCGATTTTAAGTCTTGATAAAAATGTTGGATCCAAAATTTATTTGTTAATTCTAATGCTGATAGATTTGATATTAGTAATTTATACTTTAATTTTGGTCCTTAATTTTACTCAATTGGCACGAGACAATATAATTGCCGTGAGTGCGTTCGCCCTCTTATCATTTATATTACGTTTATTTCTTATAGAGGAATTTGTTGATGTGATCGAGAAGATTGCTGATGGCGAAAATTTGATGGTCCAGTCAATATTAATAATATTCACGATTATATATCTCGGCTCAATTGTGCTGATGTTATCTACTGTTGCATTTTATATACTCAATCCCAAGGATTTGTCTTCGGGTAAGGAGTCAATCCTAGTCATGTTATCTGCAATATCTATTCTATTTACAATATTAACAATCTTCGTTATTATATTCCCTTTATTTGCAGCATTGTTATTTATATTCTCAAGAAAAAACAAAGGAAAATTGTAGAGCTTCTATTATTAATTCGTAAGCTCATCTATAATTGTACACCGAATATCATTTAAGATTGATAATTCTATGTAAATTATGTTATCTGATGACCTATTCATGGCTCCATATGATCCTAAATGGGCAATTAAGTTTGATGATGGTAGTTCAAAATTAAAAAATCTCCTAGGCGAACATCTAGTTGAGGTCTATCACATAGGAAGTACTTCAATTCCAAATTTATGTGCTAAACCAATAATTGACATGATCCCAGTTGTGAATATGTTTTCTGATCAAGATAAATGGATGGCAATTTTGATTAAACACGGTTACAAATATGTAGATAAGTGGAACAAAGCGATGCCTTTTCGACGATTATTTGTAAGACATCAAAATAATGATTTTTCAGATAAGGTCATTGAACATCTACATATTGTAGAGAAAGGTCATAGATTTATCGATCGGCACCTCCTGTTCAGAGATTATCTTAGGGAGTTGGAAGATGATAAAATCGCCTACTGCGAGATAAAGAAAAAAATTGTTAATTCTGGAATTCCGCGAAAAGATTATAATGAAATGAAAAATGAATTCATACATTCTATTGATCGAAAAGCCTACATGTGGAAATATGGTGATGAATTACCATCAGATTATTATGAAAATAATTAGTCATATTCAGTTAATTATTCGTCTATAAAATTAAAATTTTATGAATAAATACATAAAGAGCTCATAGTGGATATCTTTGTATAATCCGGAGATAATTAGATGTCAGCAGACTCAATAATCGCAGAAACCCCGATGGGACTTTACCTACAAGATAAACATCCAATACGTGATGGTGTTAAATACGCCGTAATGGCGGAGAAAAATGGTTTTGAACAGCTATGGCAAGCAGAGAGTAGACTTGCAAGAGAAGCAACTATTCCCCTTGCTGCAATGGCACAGATGACTGAGAAAATCATTTTGGGAACTGGAGTTTCAGCAATTTGGACCCGTAACATTGGTTTACTTGGTGCCACTTATTCTACACTTAACGAACTAGCACCAGGAAGAATCCGTGCTGGACTTGGGGCTTGGTGGGAACCATTAGCATCTAAAGTTGGTGTGAAAAGAGTGAAACCTTTGAGAGCAATGCGAGAATATGTACAAACACTGCAAAAATTATTTGCTCAAACTGGACCTGTAACATTTCAAGGAGAATTCATCAATGTTGACGGAATCGAGCTTGATATCGTACATGGGGAAAGAAAAGCACTTCCAATACCAGTTTACGTTGGTGCGACTGGTGATAAAATGATGGAATTGACTGGTAAAATTGCAGATGGAGTTTTACTTAATTATTTAGTATCTCCACAATATAATAAGAAAGCAATGGGATTACTTGAGAAAGGATTAGCAACAAGAGGTCGAAAGTTAGAAGATTTTGATAGGCCACAGCTAGTTGTAGTAAGTCTTGATGAAGATGCCGATGTGGCGATTCGAGGTGCTAAAGAATTGGTTACACAGTACCTTGGTCAACAACCACATATCGGTAAAGCATCGGGTGTATCTCAGGATCTACTTGATGAAGTTGGAAAAATATTGACTTGGCCTGCAACTCATGAGGATGTGCAAAAAGCAATGGAAATCGTGCCAGATGAAGTAGTTCAACTTGTTGCTGCTGCTGGAACCGCTGATGATTGTAAAGCAAAAGTTGCAGAATTTATCAAAGACGGATGTACCTGTCCGATCATGTATCCACTGGCTGATGACCCAGCTCAGATGATTAAAGCATTTGCAAAATAATCACTTATCACAATAATTATTATGATCTTGCTCAGAAAAGTAAAAGTGAAACTTCATTTCCAATTATAGCTCACGAAAGTTACAAAATGAAAAAAAGATATAGTATTATGAAATTAATAGATTCAGTATCCATTATGGCAAAAACATTTATTCAATTTAAGCGTTAATAAATTATTGAACAAAGGGTGTGAACATTATAGATTCAGGAAAAATTGAACAAAACATCAATTTAGCCAAACAATATATTGATGCAATGAACACTCAAAATCTAGCCATTCTGGATGAAATATTTCACCCAGCATTTCAAATTAATCAGCAAATTGAAACCCCATCATTCAGATATCAACGAGAAAATGCTGATATCAATGCTATAAAGAAGATACTCAAAGGTTACCTAACTGCATTTCCAGACATGAATTTGAAAATCATAGACGTACTCGCATCTGAGAACAGTGCAGTTGTTTACTACATGGCTAAAATGACTCACATGGGTAATTTCTTTGGGTTAAAAGCTACACAAAAGGAAATAGAGGCAGAGGGATTTTATTATTTCAAAATCAAAGAAAACAAGATAATCGATTATAGTTTAACATTTGATACACTCAAAGTGTTTAGTGAAATTGGCCACGCTATTATTGAAGAGGGTGATGATGGTACGGTGAGTGAATATCTCAAAATCTTGTTGGATCTTAATCTTGAGGATAAAAAATAAGAGGAGCTCTTCAAGTGATAAAACATACATGAAACTCAAGCTTATCCAACCATTTATATGATTTATTGATTTTAGAGACATATAGAATGAGTACCAAAGAAGACGACAGTTTATTAATTTATGATTTGTATGTTATGAATAATTCTGGGCTTCCAGTTTTTGCTGGATGTACTGTTTCAGATTATTGTATGGCACATATGGACCAACATCCACTTCATACAGGATTTATTGCAGCCTTATTGAGTTTTGGAAAGGAAGTATTCTCAGGGGACCTTGAATTCCTAAAGTTTCCAAATATCAATGTAAATATGAGATCAGTTGGAGAATATACCATTGTATTTGTAAACCCAGAAAATGCAGACGCTGCGTTGATTCAAGAGAAATTGGATGAAGTTGCAAAATTATTTAAAGATAAATATGAAAAACAACTTAATGAGGCATATGTGACTCAAAAACAATATGATGATTTTGTTCAAGATGCAATTGATCTTGGATTAATACCCCAAGATAGACTTCAATCTACAAAAGATTATTTTATAACGGATCAGGGTGAATCAGAGGAAAAAAGCACTTCACTTCTTAGTAGATTTAGACAAAAATTTCGAAATTTAATCAAAAAATAACAAACAAATCTTATAACCATGAATTAATTTCTTCCAATACCTCTTTAGGTGGTAGTTCATGACCTCCATCAAATATTCGAAGGTTTGTTTCATGTTTGTATTTATTTAGAATCTTAGCTGATTGCGTGGCCAATTCAATTTTTGCGTGGCCATCATTTTTACCATGAGAAATAAAAACACGAAGTTCTGATGCACTTTCTATATCATTTTCTGACAACCAATTCGAACTGGAAGGTCTTCCGAACGGATTGATAAGGGGAGATAATAACCCTGGGCCACTCATTGAGATCACACCTTTAATTAAATCCGAATGTTTGATGCCAACAAGATATGCCATAATTGCACCTTGAGACCAGCCAGCCAGATAGATTTCTCCACTATTGTAAATTTCTGAAATATTACGAATTACATCGACAATGTAGTTCTCAGACAAAACGAAAGATTTCTTGACTAATTGATCATCTCCACTTGGCCAATTCAACCAATCAAAACCAATACAATCATCTGTACTTAGTGGGAAAGGGGCTTGTGGGGCAATATATATGAAATTCGTTTGTTCAATTTCATCCCATAATTTAATAATGGATTTAGGTGTACCTCCTCCTCCATGGAGTCCTATGATAATTGGATATTTTATTTCTGGATTATAATTGGCTGGTTCTTTCACATAACTAGGGAATATAGAGGTGCTTTCGATATAAATCATAGTACAATTTCATATTTGAAGGAATTATTACTATTTTGCTCAAGTCAAATGATGAATTAGTAGATCGGTCTACTAATTCTTATCTTATTCGCACTATCACTTACTACTATGATTCAAACTAGAAAACAACGAAATTTGTTGAATTATTCCCATATTTTAAACAATAACTAGTAATTTTCTCTTTTATTATAATTTAAAGCTAATTATTTTTCTTTTAAAATGACAATAGGCTATAGGATAAACCAATAATTGAAGTTCAACATGAATAAAAATCTAAAAATGATAAATATGTCATTAATTTTTCGAAATTACCAAAAGATCATGTTTACATCAGTGATTATTGGTTTAATGCTTTTGGTCTCAGGGGGAACCAATCAAAACACTACTTTAGTTATCAACTCCACAGGTCCTGCAAATTCATTGATGTATGAAAAAGATATCATAATTGATGGTAATATTGATGAATGGCTTAATCCTGTCGCAATTGATGAATTTTATCTTGATTTAGATAATTCGGGTGACCCGAATAATTTAGATGGGAATAATTATTTATATGTTGATGAGGACCCTGAAAATCTGTACATTGCTCTTGATCTACCAAGTGATCAAACAAATGATACAAATGGAGAATGGATTTCATTAGCGTTGAATACAAACACTTCATTTACTGATTCATGGAGTAATTGGGCTGATAATTTCAACAAAGGATCTGAATCTTTAGTTTATGATGTAGATAATAATCAAGTTTGGGACCCTTTCGGGAGTTTTTCCACAACTCAATTATATCTAGGTGACGCTCCAGATGCTAACGTTAATGCGGAATATGGATCAATTGTCTATCGATCGAATGGTGGTATGGCAGATTACTCTCAGATTTATTCAGATCCGCTTTATAATTATTGGGTAAATCAAACATCTGAACCTGTTGCATCAGAACATTGGTCTAAAATTGATTTCAATTTTAATTTAACTAGATTGGTAACTGTAGGTGCTGATGCCAGTGTTTATACAACAAATGAATTGTTAAAATTAATGGATAATTTTAGCCTTTCTATTAATTTAAGACACAATGTTAGTGTATTATCATCTGAGGCTAAAATGTGGTATCCTGATGGTTCGCATTCGTTTTCAGGTTATTCAAGAGATATCCTTCTTAACACAAATACGTCATTCACGTCTTTCGATATCCCATTTGATAAGGCAATAATGGATGAGAAAGTATTTCGGTTTTCTTTATTTACAAGAAATGATGTTGCCTTCAAAACGATAGTCGATTTATTTACGATTAAATATGATCGACCATCTGACAATCCACCCTATCCTCCCAATAACGGTTATGGAGATGATAAAATAGGACAATCATCAATCAAAAACTTTGAGATTGCATTTAATTTTACAAGTAGTGAAAACAACGCTAGTGATCATAGAATATTTGAATTTAAGATCCCTAAATCAGAATTAGAAGGGTATAATTCAGATTCGGATCTAGGTATTTACGTTGGCGGATACGGAACTGCTTCTTTTGTTGGCTCCAATTATTGGGCATATGACGGAATCAATCCAGTTCCAGATGATGTTTACAGCTTCGATTCAGCAAGATATCATTATTATCAGATGCCTTTGAAAAACCCACCGGATGGTTTCATTCTATCTTCATTAGTCAATGATCATTCCGTTGATCTTTCTTGGACTGCTTCTGTAAATGCAGATAATTATACATTATTTCAATCAGTAACCCCAATAACAAGTATTTCAAATGCTTTGGAGGTGATTGGTGTATTTCAAGGAACGACTTCACCAGTAAATATACAGCTACCCAATGGTGAATATTATTTTCTTGTCGTGGCATCAAAGAATACTGGTTTTATAGAATCAAATCATGTATCTGTTTCAATTGACATTCGAACTGAAACAGTCAGTACTACCATTACGAATACTGAAACAACAACAATTACAGAAACAGGTCCAACTATTACTCAACCAGGCTCAACCTTGACTGAACCAGGATCGACAAGCACTGATACAGTTACCCAAACAACTACTATACAACCAGATACAACAACTGAAACGGTTACTGCAACCAGTGTAAAGACTGAGGAATCTTCGGTGCAGATGATACCGATATTACTTGGCTTTGTAATCTTAGGATTTTACAAATTCAAGAAAACCGTATAATAATTCCTTAAGCTGCTACAGAATTTACTTTGTACCAATTCGTTAATTGCAATAACATAAATATATAATCAATTTCTTGTATTTTTCCTCCATTCCTACTTGATAGCAGACAATGATAGATAATTGAAAAAGATAAATTGAATTCAATAATATTTCTTAATTTTTCTTCTCTCGAAAGTGTCGAATTTTGGATTATTTTATTGATACTTCCAATTGCGATATCCGCCAAAGGATTCGATTCTATAACGTGATTTCGTACCAGTTCTTGAAAATCTATTTGTTGAGTTGTGCTCATAATATAATAAAGCTAGTTTTCATATATAATATCGTGAGGAACGAGTTTGTCCACATAATTAAGTTGAGCAATGACAATATATTTCTCTAGGTTGAGATATCTTCTAATTCCTTAAGGAACCTATTTGTAACTCTCAGAAGTATCCTTTCTAATTCTCCCTCAAAATATTCCAATCCCAAGATAGGTGCCAAAGTTATATAATATCCCATCCCCCAAATCGTTCTTATGAAATTCTTAAACAGTTTAACTGCAGTAAACTCTTCTGGACTAATTTTTCTAATTTTATTATATCCTTTAACAAAGGCATTAATCTGAGTTGGATCTTCATCTTCCCATGGTAGGAAAACTTGAAATGTAGCAATATCAAATGCTTTCAACCCATACCCACACAAATCAAAATCGAAAATACTAATGTCCTGGTTTTCATTAACGAAAATATTATGAATTCCAAAATCTCCGTGAATCAACCCTACTGCATCTTCAGAAAATGATAATGACGACAACTCTTTCTTAGCATAATCTGCAATCCTTACGAATGTTTCTGGATAACCTGGTATCTCTATCTATGGTTGGTAAGCCAATATTGTTTTTAGTGGGTTATTGATAAGATAATCAATATCAATCTTTAATCTTGATTTATCACTTTCAAAATTACCAGATATTTCATGGAAATTAGCCATGTGCTCTCCAGCGTTCATTGCCAATGCTTCATCCATTTCATATTTACGGTACAGTAAATGATCCATCAAAAACAAATTTCTTTCACCTTCAGCGGTTTTAATTGTACCTATGATTTTTCCCTCTTTATTTTTTATTGGTGTGGAAACTGATATCCCATTTTTTGAAAGGTAAAGCATAAATTCGACTTCAAATTCCATTTCTTCCCTCGTACGATCCCAACATGATATAGTGGAATATATTCTTAGTACATATTTCTTTGATCTTGCAATTATTAGGTAATGGTCATTGAATCCTTTTTTCAGCAATTTACAATCTATTGGTGTTCCAAGTTTATAATTTGATTCAATATATTTTGATAATTCTACTGGTGATAAAACAGAAGATATCGTACTTACAGTGTGCACTGAGTTAACTTTGAATTATAATCAAATAAAGGTTATCGGTTTACTTTTGTTTGTATATCAATCAATCATGATGTTGTAGAATTTACTTCGTAACAATCAGCAAACTGCAACAACATAAAAGCATAATATATTTCTTGTAATTCTCCACTATCCAACATCCTTAATACAACAAAAGTATAGTTAATATTACTCAAAGAAAAAGGTGGAAAATTACATTGAATTCAAATTTACAGCAAGATTATTTCAGAAAAATAAGTATTTCAATTGATCCTCAATCAGTTTACCTAGCATTAACGGAGAATATAGGCAACTGGTGGGTAAAGCCAGAGGGTGAAGCCAAAAATGTAGGTGACACTCCAATATTTCGTTTCGGTCAAACACACTGGAAAATGAAAGTTGTTGATCTCATTCCAAACGAAATGGTTCTTTGGGAATGCATAGAAGCTTCTCATTATGATGAAAATTTAGAATTGGATGGTAAAGAAGAATGGTTAGGAACTAAATTAGAATGGAAACTTGAACAGAATAACGCAGGAGAAACTGATATTACATTTATTCATCATGGACTCAATTCTACATTGTTATGCTTTGAAATTTGTGAAAATGGATGGGATTACTATTTTGTAAATATGTTGAGAGAGTATTTGCTACCAAATAAATAATGTGAACCGAATTTTAAGGTTCTACTATATTGGGGAGCGCTTGATGATTATAATTCATAAAATCGTTTGAATTCCAGTTTTATTTCCTTATAATTTTAAACCAAATTTATTGTAGAAGTATTTGTGATTGACCTTACTGAAAATAGCCAACAATTAGAACAAGCTATCAAAAATGCAAAGGAGCACAATATTATACTCCCGACATTTGAACAAATGAAAAATCCAAATCTGATTCCTGATAAAATCAAAGAAGAATTGAAAGGGCTTGGATTATGGGAAATAAATTCAAGAAATTTATTCAGAATTACTTGGAAAAATGAGGATATTGAAACAGGTGGTCAATTTTGGGATTTACCAAATTACTTGGAGTTACCTTCAGAATTAACTGGTGTAAAAGCACGAATTTTGATTTTATTGGGTAAATTCTTTCCAACTGGCGCACACAAAGTTGGTGCAGCTTATGGATGCTTGGTTCCACGGTTAGTCACAGGTCAATTTGATCCCTATAAACATCAAGCAGTTTGGCCATCTACGGGTAATTATTGTCGAGGTGGTGCTTTCGACTCAAAGATTATGAATGTACATTCAGTTGCAATATTGCCAGAAGGTATGAGTCAAGAACGTTTTGATTGGTTAGAATCAGTAGCTAAGGAAGTAATTAAAACTCCAGGTACAGAAAGTAATGTCAAAGAAATTTATGATATGTGTGATGTCTTGAGAGAAACAAGAGACAATGCAATTATTCTCAATCAATTCGACGAATTTGGGAACCATCTTTGGCATTATGAGGTCACAGGTAATGCTATTCACGAAATGCTTCAAGATTCAATGGGTCCAAATGACACTTTCTTTGGAAGTTGTTATACAACTGGTTCAGCAGGTACAATTGGAGCCGGAGATTTTCTAAAGAATATGTATCCCACTTCTAAGATTGCTGCTGGTGAAGCTCTCCAATGTCCAACTATGTTGATGAATGGTTATGGTGATCACAGAATAGAAGGGATAGGTGATAAACATATTCCATGGATCCACAACGTGCGTAATACAGATATGGTTATAGCAATCGATGATAATGATCCAATGAATTTGATCCGGTTATTCAATGAACCAGCAGGATTGGAATTACTCAAAGAGAAAGGAGTTAAATCAGAATTAGTTGAGAAATTACACCTATTCGGTATCTCTTCGATCGCGAATATCCTTATGAGTATTAAAATGGCTAAATATTACAATCTTGATGAGAATGATGTTATTGTGACGATTTCAACAGATTCAATGGAAATGTATCAATCGAGATTAAACGAAGCAAACGACAAATACGGAACGTATACTGCTACTAATGCAGCCATCGACTATGTTCGCTTAACTGAAGGTATCAAGACCGATAGCATGAAAGAATTAACCTATCTTGATAAGAAAGCGATTCACCACTTGAAATATTATACTTGGATTGAACAGCAAGGTAAAACAGTTGAAGAATTGGATGCACAATGGTTTGACAAAAATTATTGGAAAAATATTCACGCTTTAACCCCTAAACTTGACGAATTGATTAATCGGTTCAATGATAAAGTTGGCCTTCTATAAATTAATAATTTACTTTTCTCTCCATATCTCAGAATCGATAGATCACTTAGGTTATTCTTTTTCAGATCCTCCAGAATCTCGACCGCTATCTCCAAGTTTCAATTTCTTGAGATTAATATCTTTTACTGCTGGTGCAATTTCTTTGATATAATTAATAATTGTCTGAGTACTATCAATACTACTAAATCCGGATTTATCCGGAATCTCTCCATAATTTGTAGATAGCCCTTCGATAATATTGTACAATTTTAGAGAATTGAATATCTGATATTTAGACATGAGCAATAGTTCGGGTGTAATGAAAACGGTAGTAACGAACACGAAGGCTAAAGTCGCAAATAATAGTGAGATAGCAACATCTGTACGGAGGATAATGTCGTTCTGTAACCAAACATCAACAGAAATATTATCTTGGGAACCAATCATTTCAAAGTAAACGCTCGTAAATGCAATTGTTCTAATTAGACCAGTAATGATAAGAACAATCGATGCAACAATCCATGCATATCTTCCAATTAAAATTTTTTTGGTTTTGTGGATGATTTCAACGTCAATATATGCTATGAAAAATTCAATCCCAATAATAATAATTAGTACATCAACCACAATGTGACGTAGGAAGGTGATAGTCTCAAAATAATAAATTTCAAGAAAATAAAATATTAGAATTAGGAAAGTAATGATTGAATATAAAATGGTAAGTTTGAAAGTTATGAGTTTAATTTTCTTAGCAATATTAATCAAAATTAAGTGAGTCATCCACATATAGCCCAAGAAAACTACAATTCTGGCGAAATCGAAGGATCTGTCATCGCCAATAAGTAAAGAGTGAATACCCAGTAATACAAATATAAATGAGAATAAAAGAAAATCTCTAGATCCAAGTAACCTATGGATACGTAATGCTTGAATTGCAGAAATGAATAAAACTAACGCAAAAAGAATAAAAGATATTTGCAATTTTCTACCATATATTCATTCGCATGTAGCTTTTTAAATTGCACTACGGAACGTTAAAGTAAAATCTTGAAACATTAACCCAATAAACTGGAGAGCAAGTGCTAGTGTTACTGTAGATTTACTCCGGAGATTCCTATTAAATTAAAAAAAATTGCGTCGAAGAATTACTGGAAGAATATTAAAGCTTTAATCCCTAAACTTGACGAATTGATTAATCGATCTAATGAAAAAGTTTGTCTTCTTTGAAATTAATGTCAAAATATTATGTTCCAGAAGTTAGTCATCTTTTTTCATAGGGGAAAAATTACGAAAATTTGTACAAATCAATTGATTTATAGTGAAAATCTATCTTTATGCTAAATAATCCTAACAAAATATATCAATCTTAGTGATTTCTAACTCCTATGGATTTTGTGCGATTGATAGAGGATAACCAAGTTGAGGTTTATCTATCAAGCCTTGATTCAAAAGACCCCCTCATTCTTGCCGAAGGACACTACAATTTAGGTCGGGTCTATTGTCGAACATTTGCTGATATCGAGCGATCTGACTATCATTACATAATTGCAGAAAATTTGTTTAACAAAGAAGGTCAAATGAAAAACCGGATTGCTTGTAAAAGGGACCTGGCTGTAAATAGAGAGCTTATAGGCGAATATGAGAACGCCTATGTCGGCTTCAGAGAATGTGTTGACATGAGTCTGGAAATAAATTATGTCTATGGATTTACTATTGCAATGGGTGGAATAACATTAATTCATCATCATCTCAATGACATGGAAAATCCAAGGGTGACTCAAGCGATAGAGGACTGCAAAAAATTCAATGAAAGACACCCAGATGCTCAGCTCAGTGAATCTTTAGTGTTGCTGCAAAGTTTATACGGGAATATAAGTTCAAGATTACGTGATCGTATACACGCTCAAGAGAGCCTTGAAGAATTAATACAAACCACAAAACACGCACATACCAAATGGAGTGGTACTCGATTTCTCATCATCAATTACATTGACGAAATGTTGCTCACACGAAGTACGGATTTACTGGATCGGGCAAAGGAACTATTTGAATCACTGGCTCCTGCTGCGCAGAATAATTTCATCTTAAAGATCCGTCTCGATATACTTGAAGCAAGATTGGAAATGATCTCAGGTAATTTGACAAAGACAAAGGAAAAACTAGAAGGTGTACTCGAAATACTTGATGGGATCTCGAAATCCCAAGTAATTACTCGGTTTGTTGATGAAGTAGAGTTTGAATTGGGGCAATTAAAAGATCAGTACGGCAAGTGGAGGGATTATTTGAGGATGAATGTAATGCTTGAAAGTGAGGCTCGGAGTGATGAATTAATGCAATACATTGAAATGGCTCAGCAATCGCTACAATATTCATAAATACCATGCAATAACGCAATGATAATTCTTATTTACAGATATTCACACAAATAAACGATATAAATTATTAAATAATTCAAATATACTGCTACAGAATTAAAAAAGGATAGAAATTCAATTTACATAATTAGACGAAGGAATTGAATAACAAATGACAGATCTAAAAGATGCAGCCCGTGAGGTGTATGCAGAATATTGTAATGCAATAATCGCACATGATGTTGATCGTTGGCTTGCTATATGGACAGATGATGCTATACAGATGGCACCAAATATGTCTGCTAATATAGGAAAAGAGAAGATTAGAGAAAACAATATGAGAACATTTACTTTGTTCGATTGGGAGATGGAATGCGATTTAGCGAATGTAGAAACTAGAGAAGCCGATGGATGGGGTTATGCTTGGGGTACTTACACATTCAAGAGAACTAATAAAGAGACTGGAGAGGTAGTTGAGGGCCCAGGAAAATACATGGATATATTTGAAAAACAGGATGATGGTTCCTGGAGAATCAAGCGAGATTGTTTCAACTTCAATGAGGTTGCAATGAATTAGGTTCTATTTTCGCAACCTATAGGATGGAAGAACTATCTGCTCAACGGTTTACATTATAACAAACTATGTTTGTATGTCTAACAGAGCTTCCTCTGCAATTCGTACAATGGTTGGGCGATCAATTTTCCAACCCTCGTTAACGATACTTTCCATATCTATTGGTTCACCAGCGATTCTCTCTAGTGTTAGCATTGCTTTGAAATAAAGTAAAAGAGCACTTTCACGTTCTTCATAATTCTTTTGCTGGTTTTGGAAAATTTTACGCATGTGCATTGTAAATTTGTTATCTTTCAAATCTAGGTATGTTCTTTTCCCTTTTTTAACAAGTGTCAAACGAGGATTTGACTGAATCATTAATATCAGTTCAATCCATCTATCCATATCCCGAGGAGATATACCTACTTTTTGAAATTCAGATTTTGCGATAGGACTCGAATTGAAATCAGAATTCTGTTCAATGTACTTGAAGATCGCATTTGCTCTCTCAATCAAGGATCGCTTCTTTTTAACCACAATAGGTAAAATAATACGTTCCTATATTATTTTGTCCTCAAAACATAGAATAATGATAATGATGTATATATAATTAATGAAAAAGGTTTCAGAATTATTTTTTGTTTGTGATATTTGTAATCATAAACAAAAACCCAGTTTTGATCTCTCGAAGAAAATAAGTGATGATGAAGCAACTCCATCTGATTTCCCATCTCATTGCAATGAAATTATGCGTCTCACAATTCTTCAAACTGAGGTTGAGGAAAAGTTTCACATTAACACTGAAAGTACACAGTGGGCAGTTATTGAAACCATTAAATTGTATTTCCAGAAGACCATTGGTGATTCAGTAATTGGAGATAATTTTGAGAGCAGTTTTACTTCTGTGATGGATGAGAGTGAGGATACAACATACTTTATCCGGATTCAAACAATAAGACAAAATCTTGGACCTGCACTAAAAGAAACTTTGGGGGACGACAGCAATATAGATACTCCACTTAAATTAGGAACCGACATAATAGATAGGGTGGTTGACGCAGCTGAAAAGAGGATGGGGCTAACGAAGGGCGAAGGACCAGTCATGCCCGGTACTAATCCTGCTTTCAATATTCGATATTTCTGCAATGTTTGCAAAGAATTTTTTGAGATTCCTTTAGACGTTAAAAATACAATTTTGGAAGATGAAGAGGATTTCGATTTACCATTACATCACGGGAAGTCAATGGAAATTAGGATTTCAGAGCAAGAAAAACTAAAAAATGAAAAATCTAAACCAATGCCAACATCTTTTGAACCAATTGGTAATATTGAGAAAATGGATATTCTTAGTGTTGGTGTTGACATTGGTTCTTCAACCTCCCATCTGATATTCTCCAAATTGAAATTGGAAAGAGAACAAGGATTTCTTAATATGAGTAATCGATTTAATATTGTTGATAGAAAAATTCTTTACAAGGGCAGAATAATAGATACTCCATTATTGGATACACAGACAATTGATTTAGAAAAAGTTGTTACATTCTGCAAAGAAGAATATGCAAATGCGGGATATACTCCAGAAGAAGTAAACACAGGTGCTGTCATTGTTACTGGCGAGACAGCAAAGAAAACAAACGCCTCAGAAATAGTTGAGCGAATATCTATTGAATCCGGTAAATTTGTAAGTGCAACTGCAGGTCCCAATTTTGAATCTTTATTAGCAGCAATGGGAAGCGGAGCTACAATAAGATCAAAAGAAAAACAAAATACAGTTCTTAGTGTTGATATCGGTGGAGGTACCTCCAATCTAGCTATATCATCGAATGGACAAATAATTAGCACATCATGTATAAATGTAGGTGGTAGATTAGTTGGGATCGACAACGATTTCAAAATTTGGAGGATCGATCAGCCAAGTTATGTTGTTATGAAAGAAATCGGTATTAATTACAAAATAGGTGATGTCATCTCAAAAGAGGATATTCAGAAAATAAGCAAATCATACTCGCAAGCATTAATTGAAGTAATGTCAGGTCCGGCGTTGAGTAAAATTGCAAAAATCTTAATGTTGACAGAAGATCTTGATTTTTCCATTGACATTGATGAAATAATGTTTTGTGGAGGAGTATCTGAATATATCTATGATGTATCACCTGAAGAAGAAAATTATAATGATATTGGAAAATATATCGCATCAGAGTTAAAAAAATATGATTTTGTTATCCCAATAGTGAAACCGAAAAACAGGATCCGCGCTACAGTTATTGGAGCAGGATCTTATTCCCTGGCTGTATCTGGATCTACTTGCTTTTATGATGAGACTATTGAGTTTCCTTTGGAAAATATACCAGTACTCAAAATTAATGCAAACAAAGATGATCCACCTAATAAGATTACAGAGAAAATAATAGATGCTTATCATAAATTCGATTTAACCGAGGGTGAAGACACCGTTGGTCTCTATTTTGCATCAGCTCCAATTATTCATCGTGATATGTATCTCCCGGGATTTGTTAAAGCAATAGAAAACGCATTGCCCGCATCTATCTCAGAAAATAAATTGGTTCTCTTACTTTTTGAATACGACATGGGGGGTATGGTTGGCCGAACTTTAATGAAAGAAACAAGTATAAAGAACAACTTCATGAGTCTAGATGAACTACAGCTCGAAGAAGGTGATTACATTGATATCGGAGAACCATTATATGAAGGACAATCTTTCCCAATTACCGTCAAATCTTTGGCGTTTAATTGAGATTGGGTGGCATTAAAGTAAATTTCTGCACTCTATCTTTTAGCTATTCGTATTATCTATAGAAACTTTCACCATATCAGTGTTATTCCTAAATCCTCATAAATCTAAGATTCCAAATCTGCTTTACAGGAGTATTCCAAATTGCCATTTGCTGTTGAATTAAAATGTGAAGTATGTAATAAGACCTACGGGTTACAAAACTGGTTGGAGGATACATGTGGTTATAGATTACGAGTAGTGTATGATAGAGAAAAACGAGCCAACTTAGTTTCTAAAATTAAATTTCAGAATAATCTTGCAATATCACATTGGCGATACAGTCATTTCTTTCCAGTTAACGACCCGAAATATCGATTAACTATTGGAGAAGGAGGAACCAAACTTGTTCAATCAAAAAGATTGGCCGAAGAATTAGGCTTAAGCAATTTATATTTCAAATTGGAATCAGGTAATCCTTCTGGCTCTTTCAAAGACAGGCCTATCTCAGTTGGTGCTAGTGTTGCTTATGAAAACAATGCTCAGGTTATTTCTGCAGCATCATCAGGCAATGCAGCGGCTGCATTATCAAGTTACGGGGCAAAAGCTGGGATCAAAACAGTTGTATTTGTACCAGAGCGAGCCTCACAATCCAAAGTCTCACAACTAGTCACTTTAGGTGCCACTGTAGTTCGAGTCCAGGGTGGAGAAGATAGTGAGGGTGATCCTTCAGTACAATTATTCCAAGCCGCAGTTAAAGAATTCGGATGGACTCCTTGTCCATCTTTTGGTCCTTTCAACCCATTCCAATTTGAAGGCACTAAATCACTTGGTTATGAAATAATAGAACAGCTAAATTGGGAAGTTCCTGATTGGATTCTTTGTAATACTGGATCAGGTGGTTTACTTAGTGGAACCGCAGAAGGATTCTTTGATTGGGAAGAATTAGGTTGGATTGATAGCCTTCCAAAATTCGTTGCAGTTCAACCAGATGCATGTGATCCTATTGTCCAATCCTTTAGCCAGAAATTAAAACCCTTTGAATTCAGAGATAAAGAGGGATTTCCAGACACAGTAGCTGGTGGATTGGCTGATCCTCATCCATGGGATGGTGATAGTGCACTTGAAGCATTATACCGAACTAATGGTGCTGGTGTTAGTGTATCTGATAAAGAAATAATGAATGGACAATCACGATTAGCATCAAGAGAAGGATTATTTGGATCCCCTACTGGTGTGGCTGCAATTGCTGCTTTGATAAAAATGGTTGATGATGGGCAAGTTGATCCCTCCGATACAATTGTAATTCCTGTTACTGACCATGGTCTAAAGGATCCGAACGTATTAGAATCTCGTTACCGAGAAGCCATATTATGTAATAATGATATTTCGGAATTAGCTTTGAAAATCAGGTAAATTAAGCTATTAGCTCGAATATTCCTACCATAATGAGAATGAAGTAAAAATTAATATATTTTTACCATTATATGGTCATAAAATACTAATGGAATTGAGTAATCTATTTAAAGGTTAAAGGCAAATGTAATTTAGCCTGCGAGTTGTAAGATTAATATGAGGGATGATATTGATCAAGTA
>JAAFKL010000148.1 GCA_021399405.1 Candidatus Heimdallarchaeota archaeon
ATCATTACTTTATTATATATATCAATAATTTTTATTTTTGCCATCCTCTAGGTGACTTTAAGAAATTCACAATTGTTGGATCAATATTTAATAATTTAAAATTTACACGAACAATTAATTGCTTGCATCTCATACAAAAAATGACAATATTACTTTAGCCAATGAGAACTGTATTTGTTGATGATATTATACATCCTCTTGATGACGTGGACCTTAAGAAGGTGGAAACATGTGTTCAAAGAGTCATACCAATTCATAGATGACATATTCTACATTCCATTGAGTGATTTAACAAATTATTATTTTGTGATAAATAATGAGATACTACCAGAAGATGATAATTCAATTATAAAATTTAGGATTGACTGCAGTTAAGTTAATTTTATCTAATTATACATAAATTTGTACATTTCCATCTTCAGTTATTTATATATCCAATAATCGGCTCATTAAAAGAGGCTGTGTATCCCCGGCAAAAACCAAGTCTGGGCTAATGCTTCTGATCGATTAATAAATCACAAATTAATCGTCGCCTTAAGTTTTCGGGAGAAATTAAACGCCTGATTGAGAAATAGTAAGACCTATTAAATGGCAAATTTCGATGAAACAGGAAGTGAACAGCAAATGCTTAAGTTTGTTTAAGTTTCACATAATGGAATTAATACAACTGGTATATTTTAACGAATAGTTTCACATATTTAATTGCGCTTAGCCGGAGTTAACCGAAATTTAGGTGCTTAATATTTAATCACAGATACAGAATTTGAGACCTATCATATTTAGCTCCCTGCATTTATTACTCTCTCGGAGGAAACACCAATTTTATCCTTAATCACTACGGATGAGTACCAAGATGCCATATAGGTATCCTTGACTAATTCCAATTTAATTTTTTGTCCCTCATCAGTTAATGAGAATAAAAACCCTCTTTCTCTCAAGATTCCTTCCTTTTTAGCCTCTCTAGTGAAATTAGTGATAGTTCTTCTACTATAACCTAGATCTTCTAGTAATATACGATGTGCAGGTTGCATCAAAGCAATTGCTAGAAATAATAATCCCCTAAGCCTGGTTCTGATGGCATGGGAATTTTCTAGCTGGATTTTTTCATTGAAATGTTGTTTGAGATTAATTCTTAATTTTATTGGATTTATATTGTGATGATTATATTCCACGACCTCTAATGCTCAAGCGTGTATAAAAAATACTGATAAAAATTGTTCTGTGATTGATATTGTTATTAACACTGGCAAATTATCTGTATCATTGCCAATTCACAGATATGATGATATAGTAAGATTTGCAGACACAGATGCAGCAGGTATATGTTACTTCGCTAGGTATGCATCTTTTTTCGATGAGAGTTTTATCGATGCTATGCGAAAAGAGGGGATGACATTTGAAGGTAGAAAGGAGGATTTCCTGATGCCTATAGTAGAACAAAAAACGAATTTTTACAATCCTCTCAAGGCAGGTGATCTGATGAGGACATATACAGGTATAATCGAGATTCATGATAAATTTTTCAAATCTATGCACCTGATTACGCTTTGTAAAGGTGATACAGAAGTAAAAATTGCTACAGGTTATATCGGTCGAGTAACAGTTGATTCACAAAATTTCAAAGCAATTTCCATTCCCGATGATTTCTTAGGTGATTTGCAAAAATATGAGGTTGAAATGGCTGAATGGGAGAAATTTACATCTCAATTCAAATGATATCGAGATTAAAAAAATTAAAAAATAAAACCAAATGTGAAATATTATAGAAATTATAAGAGTAGAATTTATAAAATGCTAATTATTTAGATTATTATCAGTGAGTGATACAGAGAGGAAAGAGAAAGCCATCTCAATTTTAAAAGGAAATAAGATAGGTATACTCTCCACTATTTCAGCGTCTATTCATGGATATCCTGATGGTAGTGTGGTTTCCTACTTTGTTAATGATGACAATGAAATCATACTTATGGCCAGTGATCTTGCTGATTATACCCGCAATTTCCAAATCAATGAGAAGATTTGTTTAACAATTCTGAAGCAGAAGAGTGATGAAATCGATCTTCTCTATGGATTGAACTACTTTGGTAAGGTGAAAAAAATCATCGACACTAATGATAAATTGCAGGAGGATTACATCAATCAATTTCCTATCTCTAAACACCTTATTGAGAATAATTCAGCTCATCTCTATAAAATATCCCTACAAAAGATCAAGTATTTTGATAGTATGGAGACTTATTGGGTCAGTCTAGAATATGATCAAATGTAATATCAGGCAATATGGAAATTGTTAATTCATACAATTCTAGTAGGGAGGGAAAAAAATTCTAAAAAATCACTTTTTTATAGCATTTATGCGTTTCTCCGATTCCTAATATATCTAATTTGTGATAATGAAAATAAATCCGTTGAATATTTTAAATAACAATAATTTAAAAGTCAGTTTTTCTAACATCTAGCAAGTCGTGAGACAAATGAATTTACGTAAAAACTTTGCAATAATGCTTACTATTATTTTTCTCCTTTCGGTGAATAATGTAGTTGGAGCAGATTCTAATGATTCTTATATAAACAATGCAGCTTCAGCACCTGGTTTTGATTACACACCAGATCTTGTAACTGATGGCTCTCCTTGGTATAGAGAGGGAACTCACATCAATTTCTCTCCAGAGGGTTATATCTGGAGTTATGTTTATCTGGAAGGATATCCTCTCTCTTTTGGTGATCTTGATGCAGATGAAATGTTGGTAAAAGATGTAAATGATCTATTTCTTTGGGGTGGATTTAACACCAGGGATGCAGAAAACATCTATGAAGAAAATACCAATATCGATTTGACTTTCAGAACCAATGACCCACTTGTTGCTGAACAGGCAGCATGGTCAGTAATATCACTTTTCAACTCTCAAACACCTTTTGATATGCATTTTGATGGATCTTATGGTGAGGATTGGTACAATGGAAATAATTGGGAACAAGTTACACATGTTATGTTCAACGGGCGTGTGGAGTGGACCAACATGCTTACTATTGTCGATGGATCAATTCCACGTCAGAATGGAGGTCTAGCAGAGACTATCGATACAAATGCAGCACATAGTTTACGCTATCATTTTTGGAATCAAGGAGATAAAACTGTTGGTATTTCAATTGGTTTGGAATTTCAAGAACGAATTGGAATACCAGACGGTGGACATTCTTTTAATATTCTAGAGCTCATCCATGTTACTCAATTCAAGAAATCAGCAGTTTCTGATAGTGATTTATGGATGGACATTTGGCTTCCAGATGTAACAACACCAGTACTTATTCCAGCGAATACAACAGATACGCAGGTATTCTGGTCATACCATCCCTCGTCTGAAACCCATAATCTACATCAAGCCTGGGATGCGAGGTTTAGATTGTTCACACCTACTATATTCAATGATATTACTTTAAGTTTTGATTACACATTTATTCAGTGGAGTTGGCAGAATCGAGACACTGTGTGGTACGGAGTGGATGCCAAGGGATTTGATACAATCGAGATCCAATCCTATGGTTACGATAGGGCGAGATTAACCACCAATATTGGTGCAGGGTCAGTCATGACTGATCAATTGACTCATCTTGGATTTTATTTCAATGAGCAAGACAATTATGCATCAGTCAACTTGGTATTTGTTGGATGGGGAGACAAATCCTCTCAGTATTCTGCGATTTTTGCAGAGATTAACAGTGAACTTGGACTAGATTTCTCAGTCAACACTTCCTATTCAATCGATGAAAATACACAGTACTATGATAGGAATAATGATAATTATCAAGATGCATCTACCTATTGGGTTGAAAAAGATGTTACTGGAGTAACTTTGGAGGAAATTTTGATAGCAAGCTATGGGTTTAATAAGTCAGCAGCCCTTTCTAATACTACATTATCCAATTTTAACTGGTTTGAGTTCAATTATAACAATGATACATATGGTGGTTATGGACAATACAACCTGAGATATGATCTTGTTGGAGAGACCAATTCTTATGGTCAATTCATAACGCCTGCCTTCAATATCGCAGCATCAACCCATTTTGTTGATATGCTATCTTTTAATTATCTTGGTTGGACACAACTACCCTGGAACAGCTATTCTGAAGTCTTGGAGATCCATATTTGGGCCCCCTTTAATGGCAATTGGGAAACCGATATCATACCTGGTGTTGATACAAATAATGGTTGGGGCTGGGAAAGCTGGAGAAATTGGAATGAAGAAGATGGTATTAATGTATTTGACTATCATCTCAGTATCTACACTGATGATCCACAGTACACCGACAATGATGGAAATATACTCTATCCAATCTCCGAATTCAATGTGACATTTAACAATGATTTCCTGAATTGGGATGCCGATATTTATGACCCACAGGCTTATGCCTACATGTATCGGGATTGGGCATATCCTGATCTTGGTTTTAGTGACGAGAATGCATGGAATCACTATTTTGGTGGTAAGACATTCTCCGGAGAGTTAAGCATGGCTGCCATAGTTAATGATGCCGATCAGGGAGGTCAATATTTGACCGGTTCTGAATGGTTGCCTAAATTCCCTTCAAGTGGGATTAAGAATGTCAATATGACAATGTTCAGAACAGATGCTACTATTGATCATGAAAGGTTCACAGTTAATGCCCCCATGGGATTCAATAGTACTTGGGATACTAGTGAGGTTTGGACCAGCAGTATTGATACAACCTTGCTAGCAGATGGTGAATGGCAACTGTGGTCTGAAATGATAGATAATGCAGGTAATAATCAGATCAGCGGAGCAGCAACTGTACAAATTGACAATTATGATGGGACTAATCCAGCATCAATAGCATTCACAAATGCACCAGCAAACCTAGAGCATATATCTGGCATTACCGATTTTGAATTCGAGGTAACAGATGATGTGGGCACCTTCGTGGTGATTTTCTGGGTAGGACTGGGTGGATATATTGTGGATCCCATATCAACAGTTGATAATGGAGATGGCACGGTGACCCAGACTTTTGTTTACTCACTTGATACCTTATTTGAGGTTGAAAACAGGGATCTGACAGTCATGGTTGAAGTTCTCGATCTAGATGGCTTCTGGTCAACTTTTGAGAGCCATGTTATCATTGATAATGTGCCATCAGGTAATCCCCCAGTAATCGCTCTTCTAGAATATCCTGCTGACTTATTGGAAATCAATGCCAGCAAAACTCCCACAGTCCTTTTCAAAGTACACGTTTCAGAGGACGTTGGCATAGAATTCGTTAAATTGATTATTGGAACTAATGAATTCAATCTAGCATCAATAGGTAATAGTGAATATGAAGTTGTACTTGATTTGACCACATG
>JAAFKL010000149.1 GCA_021399405.1 Candidatus Heimdallarchaeota archaeon
ACAGGTGGATGCTTACCTAGTCCTCTCACACCTTTAATTACTAAAGGTAGTAAGTGTAATGTACAATCTTTAGATTGTCTCAAACATGAGTATTCGATATCATATTTAAACAGCTGAAACTAAATTTGTAAAATTAGATATAATTTCACCTATGTTCGGGTTGAATCATAAATGAAATATTATAAATGAAAAAATCAGTTAGGGGTTAGAGATAGTAATGACGACTAGAACTAAAAAAGTCAAATCAAGTGGGCGATATGGAGTACGTTATGGAGCTCGTTTGAGAAAACGGATAAGAGAGATAGATTCTACAGCAAAAGCAAAACACAGATGCCCAAGATGTAGAATATTTGCAGTGAAAAAAGTATCAGTTGGAATTTGGCATTGTCGAAAATGCAATTATGAATTTACAGGTGGTGCTTGGACTCCTCTTACAAACTCCGGTCGTCGTTCAATTGGTTTAACTAAACAAATTCAAGAAAGGCGTTTTGAGGATTAAAAATGGGGATTTCCCCCCGAGAACTAATTATCACAACTACTCATAAAGCATCAGAAGAATCAAGATCATTTTCAAAATTTCTTGAACATGTAATACCATTTTCAACCTATATCCCTAGAGGATCAAAAAATATTGATGAAATTCTGATGGTTGCTCTTGAAACAAGGGCTGAATATGTAATTATTTGTCATTCTAAAGGAAACAAAGTTACCGAGATTAAATTTTATACTATTGTCAAAAATCAACTTAAATTATTAGAACGTTCGATGAGAATCTACGAATATATTGATTATAAGATATTTGGATGGAAGTCAATGCCAGAAAAGGGGCCATTATCTGTTTCTCGAGAAGTTAGGAATAATAATCCCGAAATAATAGATTTTTTTGAAAAAATGTTTCGAATTGTAGTTGGAAGTAAAACTGAACTCTGGCTTTTGGTGGATGCGGTAAAGAATGAAGGTTATCTTCAATTTGTAGATGCTTTAACAATAAAACCGTTTACCCATTTACGGATAAGTATAAAGTCAAAAAGTCAAAGTAATTAGAAGGTTTGGTGTTAACCTCTGCCTAGTGAGATCAATATCCGAGTGACTTTTGAATTAGAAGAACACTTGTTATCGGTATTACAAACTTTGAAGATTGAAACCTCTGAAAAAGATATTAAAAGAGGCTCTATGGACATTTGGCAGGAAGATATGGATTTAGTAATTAAGATACTTGCCCATGATTTGGTTGCAGTACGAAGTTTATCGAACTCAATTTTGCGTTTGCTCAAAACATCTACTGATGTTGTAGATATCATTAGATCGGATACTCCTAAATAGGTATACTATATCATAACATTGTTAAATATTGGTTATTGAATTCAATTGGAGTTAGATTTGTCTAGAAGTATTACCCCTGAACAACAAGCCGAAATACAACAATTACAAAACATGTCTCAACAATTAAACACTCTTCAACAAAATTACATGCAATTGGAGAGCAAAAAAAGGGAATTAGAAAAGACAATTGCTTCAATAAAAGATTTAGACGATGAAGCTGAAATTTATCGAAGTGCTGGGCAGGTATTGTTCAAAACTACAGTAACAAAGGCTAGATCATCAATTACAGAAGAATTTGAACTTCTTGAAGTACATGTAAGTAAATCCAAGAAGCAAATTGAAGAATTAGATAAACGATTAAAAGATAAAGATGCACAACTAAGAGCTTCAATTCAGTAAATAGGGGTAAATGATTGTATAATAAATTTCGTCCATATATTGAATCTTTAAACGACGAAGCGATAGTGTATGTTTTTCTGCATCAAAATGCCGATCCTGATGCTTTGTGTTCTGCTGTAGCCATTAAAGATCTAATTTTATTTATGCGAAGCGAAATAACAATTAAATTATTTGTCGATAGCTTAAATGTTTCTGCCAAGCGGATTGCTAAAACCATAGAAGTAGAAATCATGTATGATGTACCCCAAATCCAACCAGACCTGATTATAACAGTAGACACTGCTAATTTTTCACAATTCAATAAATTTGAATCCTTTGTTAAGAGCTCTACGGTTCCTAAAATTGTAATCGATCATCATAAGAAAAGCGAACTTGCTGATTTTGCAAACTTAACAATTCATGATACTGAATTAGGTTCAACTTGCTTAATCGTTGCAAAATTGTTTGAATCAATAGCAATTACACCCTCGCCCAAAGTTTCAACTATTCTAATCTGTGGACATATATATGATTCGAGAAGATTTATACACGGCACAACATCAGCTGTATTTCGTCTAGTTGCAGATCTCATTGATTATGGAGGAAATTACTCTGAAGCAAATCAGTATCTACAAAATGATATGACTCTAGGAGAGAAAATTGCTAGAATCAAAGCCAGCAAACGAATTAATTATCGTATAATAAATAAATTGCTGATTGCGACTACTAGTGTATCAGCATTTGAAGCATCTGCAGCGAGAAGTTTGATTGGAATGGGGTGTGACTCTATATTAGTCTTAGCAAAAAAAGGAAATGAAATTCGAGGTTCTGGCAGAACTAACCTTCAAAATGATCTACATATGGGCGAAATTCTATCCCAATTAACAAAAGAATTTGAGAATGAAATGGCTGATTTTGAAACAAAATTAGTTTTTTCAAGTGGAGGTCATAGAAATGCAGCTGGTTTGAACATTAAGCCACCTCTATCAAATAAACAACAACAAAAATTTATGAACCGATTCCTTGATATTGTTGAAAAGTTACTCTCGACTAATGTTACCAATAAGTAAAATTGATATAAAGATGAGTTAATGAAGTGAAAACTTCAATCCAAAAACCAATTTTCCGAACTATCGCTTTTATCATCAAACGCAAGCTTTGAGCGAAAGATATGCTCAGGCTTAATTTTTGAGATTGCTAGATTATCTGCAATGATTTCTATTTGAATAATCCATTTGGGATTTGTTAAATCAACCGGATTAGGAATCATTGGAGCTATAAAACTGATTAATTCTTTTGATTGAATCTTTGAATGACGTTTTACTATTTGGATTTTATAGCTACTTGTTACATCATCATTGATAATCTTTGTAGAAATAATTTCTTTCAATTCATCAAAATTGGATTCTTCCTTTATTTTAATCACGAATTGGATTGGTTTGATTTTCAAGCAATGGAGAAAATATGCATCTGTTAGTTCCAATTTACTCAATTCTTCTACAATTATAATTGGATCTGTATCTCGAATTTTAACTGATACAAGTCCTGATATACCAGTGTTAGCAATTTTGATAAGATTCCTCGCAATTCCGATTTTTTCGATTAAAGTATATTGAATTTCGCTGGAAGCAGAGGATTCAAAATTACGTTTTGATGAAATTAATAAACCTGAATAGATAGGCAATATAATTTATTTAACTCTAATTCCCATTTAGATATAATTATTGTGTTAATTGATTAATGGAGATTATTTTAAATTGATATTATTTTAATTGTGATTGAATTTTTTCTCGTAAATCTGATGCAACTTGAATTGAATTCTTCAGAATCTCAAGTATATCAGCTGATTTAAATCCAACAACACCACCTTTCTGTCCCGAAACAATATGTGTCTCAGTTGTACCAAAGGTAATTCTAGCATCAGAAATTAATTCTTCCTTAAGATTTGCATCTACAATAAAATGATCACCAATTTTGTATGTCGTTACTGTTATTGGAAAAGAATTCATTTGGAGGGGTTTTGAAGTTTCCAGAATAGTTACATTTCCTTCTTCATCAACCTCAATATCGGGTAGGTTAGTGTTACACAAAGCTGCATAGGCAGCAATAGCCGCCGCATCAAAGAAATTTCCATTGTTATCCAATGTGTATAAATCAATAATGATTTGCCAAACTTTTTCTCCTTCCCTAATACAAAGTTTTTCCATATCAATGCATTGTGATTCACGAATGACACGGTCAGTCATTCTTGCAATTTCTATCGATTCTGGTTGGGGAGGTCCTAATCGATAACCTGGAGCAGATAATGGACTGGTTTCAAAACCAACCATTAAGGATCCCTTGTTTGCGCTATCTGCATAGGGAGCAGCAATTTGTGCTTTTACTCCTGCAATTATCTGAGTTTTTCCGAGTCTGACCAATGCAGATCCAAGAGCTGTTTTAACAACATTTAATTCGATATCTACATCACGAAATTCATCTTTTGTTCTTCCATCACTTCTTCTGTTTGATTTTAATAGCTCTGCAATATTTTTCTTCTCAATTGCATGAGCGAGTTGTGCATAATCAGCCATTTTAATTATCCTCCGCCATATCTGAGTACTCAATATCCCTCATAATATCGTTAGAGGATTCTTGCTCATCATCATCTTTTATCTTTTTGTAAAGATCTTTCAGATTATCTTCAGACTCTTCTGAAGAATCATCTTCATCTTCCTCTGAGGAGGCAATTTTTTGAATTATACCACCCATAGGTTTCAAACCAGATCGATCAAATTCTGATGAATCTTCAGAGTCACTGGCTTCTTCATCGACTACCTTTTCTCCCTCTTCTTCGGCAAGCATTTCAGAAACTGTTTTACTTTCCTCTGCTACTTCTTGAGTTGGTACTTCTGGTTCTGTTTCAGTAATAGTCTGAGTTTCTGGAGTCGTTTCACCTTCTCCATTTTCTCCTTTGATCTCAGTATCCATTGAAGTGTGGACACTTTCAGATTCTACGACTTTAACTTTGGAAGTAGGCACTTCTTGATCTTCTTCATTACTTGAATATTGTGTCTCAACTTCTTCCTCATCATCTTCAAGTGCTAATTCATCGCGAACCTTAACATATTTTTGTTTTAATGCCGATTGAATTATATCAACGATAGAACTAATACCTTCCAGAGAATAATTGTAAGACTTTTTGAATTGCTCAAATGTAAATAATCCATCTAATTGAAATAGTGAAATTTCATCAATATTTGGTGAATAGACAATAGGCATATCACCACTTCCAACATTATCTTCCCAGCCATTTAAATCAAGACAAACAGTATCTTCATATAACCCAGAAGCAATACCACCGGTCAAATCTCGCATAGGAATGCCTGCATCTGCTAATGCTGCACTTGCTGCAATTGCAGCTGCAGTTCGTGTTCCACCATCAGATTCAAAAATCTGAACGTGAACATCAATAACTGATCGAGGAAACATTTTTGTTAATACAATAGATTCGAATGCTTCTGAAAGCACCTTTGAAATCTCTTTTTCTCTTCTTGAGGGAAAGGGTCTCTTGTAATCTTTGACACTGAATGTTGCCATACGATAATTAAGTCGTATAACAGCGCGATCAGGTCGTGAAGCATGTTTTGGGTGCATTTCTCTTGGGCCATAAACACTAGCAATTGCCATGTTATTACCAAGTATAGCTTTTGCAGATCCATCTGCTCTATTTAATATTCCGACCTCAACCTCAACATTTCTCATTTCGTCTACTTTTCGGCCATCTGGTCGTTTAAATTCGTTACTCATTTTTAATTCTCCTTATTTTCCTCATTTGACAGCATTTTAGCAATTCTATCAGTTAAACCACTAACATGGACTTCTCTTGATATTTGATTAATTGCTTCTATCACTTTTTCTTCCTGTTCTGGATTTTCTCCTTTTATCCACACACGGCCATTTTTTGCGACAACAATTTTACAATTTGTATGTTTCTTAATCATTGAAATCATTGATCCTTTGCGACCGATTATTCGGGGGATATGATTTGGATTTGTTTCCAATATCCTACCACCTCTTAATTTTCCTAATCCTTGGTATTTTGTTACCAACTGTGGATCTCTTGTTCTGTCAAATGATATGATTTCGGCTCGAATTACATCACCCAAATCATAAATTCTTCTAGCATCATCTCTTATTGGGTCAAATCGCCCTCTAATTGCGTTAGAAGCTAATAATATTCCTGCATAGGGTCCATCGATATTAACTGTCCATGACGTTAAAGCAACATCCTCAACATAACCAATTACTAAATCACCAACTGCTGGTGAATATTTACCCTTAAGAGGTCTAACTCTAATATTTTTATCCTTAATCAAAGCTAGGCCTACGTAAGAGGCAAAAATTAATCCTTCCTCTTGGAAAGTACCATCACCAGATTTGTAATCGCCTTCTGCCAGTTTTTGACCGGGTACAACAATCTCTTGATGCCCAATGAATAAACTCATCTTAATTACCGGCCCGTTCAATTACAGTAGCTTGAACTCTTCCTTTTGATCTATCACTTAAATCTTCTAGTATTTTTACTACGATTCCAGCTGGAATTTGAATTATCATAGTTAGTGCACCATCTTTTCCCCAACTTTCTTTAATTACTTCACCAGATCCTTGTATGAAACCGTATAGTTTTCCAGTATCTTTAGGAGGAACTATACATTCTATCTTAGCAGTTTCAATTTGAATTGGAATGATTCTCTGTATCTCCTTAATGATTTTTCGTGCTTGATCTGGTGCAGGTTCTTTTCTATCTATTTGAACGCCTGCATCATCCATTGCTTTTTCAATTCTTGCTGCTGGATGTGGGGATTTTGTTTTTGGATTAACTGCATGTTTAACCAAAAAATCAATAATTTCATCTCTTTTTTCTTTCAAAAATTGTTTTCTTTGCTCTTGGGTTATTTGTAATTCACCCTTCTCGAGAATTTTTGAAATAATTTCTTTTTCTCCAACAACCCCTAGTATATCTTGAAGGGTTGTTATATCAGCTTTTAAGCCTTTTGAGAAATTTTCGAATACTGTGAATCCTTCTACAATTTCTTCAATTGGAATTTCTTCACCTTGCCTGGATAACCATGCATTATGGGGATTGACTATAATTTCAAGTCGTTTTCCATGGGTTTGATAACGTACCAAGGAAAATTTCCCTAAGTCTATTCGAGATTCTCTAGATTGTCCGGTTTGACCGATACCACTCATTTTGCTTTCTCCTTTTTATTTAAGCTTTCTCGCCCCTACAACCTAAAATTTGTAGGGCTTGTCTATTGACACGAAGTTCTCTATAATGTCTAAATTCGAAATGATATAATAACTTGAAGATATTTATCCGATTTGATTTCAATATGAGAACTAAGTTACCACTTATTTTACCGCTTCTTCATTATCTTGTGAGGATTTCATAACATATAATGTCATAAGAAATATCCCTACTATTGTAAATAGAAAAACTGATAGTTGCATATCTGGAGTAAAATGATTAAAACCAGTAGAAGATTCAGTCCCTCCGATTCCTCCGCCAACAGAAAATCTTGGGAAGAAAAATGCTAAGATTAGCGTAACTGTACCACTTACAAATACTTCATTCCAGGATGGAAGATTGTTACGTAATTCAGCTAAACTCCCTACAAAGATTAAGCTAAAAAGATAAAATAATGAAAGTGCTAGTGTCTCCAGTAAGACGAGAGTGATATTGTATCTATCTTCTTCAGGAGTATTCAAATCCTTATAGAGAAAACTGTACCATTCATCCTCAGTATTTTCCAATATTGGAAGAGTAAAAGCAACCCAAAAAAGTATCAATGAAATGACAGCTGAAAATAATAATGTTTTTTTCAGAGGACTCTCAAATATATTTGCCGTGGACATTTGATAATTTCTCATTTCAGATAGTTTAGTTTAAACCTTATTAAGGTAACAACAGAAAATCGATAGATTAAAACAAGACTTAGACTTCATTAAATCAGTAAAAAAAAAGGATTAAGGCTATTAAAATGAGATAATCTTTAAAATGATGAGTTATATCGTATTAATGATGAGTTCTGAAGCTGTGGATAAAGTAAAAAGACCCGATCATTATAAATGTCTAAATTGTGGAGAAAATTTCAATGATGCCAAATTTGTTAAGTCCAAAAACCAAGGCATTCATTCCGCAGTTGCGGGGTGTCCAAATTGCGGATCTACGAAAATAAAAATAAGCTGGTGGAAAAAGCGAGTATAGTATTACTGAGCCATTGACTTAATTTTGACAGAAAGAGATATTGTGAGTTTATTTTCGACTGAAATTATTAACTTATTTTCACCATTTATTTCCAAATCAAAGGTTTCTTCAAGTTTCGAGTTAAATTTAGAACCGGTAATATTAGTATTTATGAGCAAACGCGGAAAACCTAACTCGCCAGATACTCTTAATTGATCAATCAATGCCAATTTGATGGATCCATAATCTCCAAGAATAACTGATTCTCCTTTACTTTGTATTTCCCCGAAAAAGAAGGACAGTACATGATTTGATAATTCTTTATCATGAAGTTCAATTGATTCTAATAAAATTTGTAATTGAAAAATTCCAGGCCTACCCTTTGTTTTTCTCCTCATGGGACGAGATGAGTTGATCAGACATTTAGTAAATTGAATTGATGCATCTTGATGTTCCTTGAAATTCTTTAGAATAATCGGAATAGAGCGTGGATACTGCATCTCAAGAAATAGTTGTGGTCTTGATCGAGCATAATACTTGGGATAATTAAAGTATAAAATTGCCCAGAATACATATCCCGCTAAAATAAAAAATCCCAGTTCTGCTGAAGCTTTGTCATTTATAAAATTCAGAGATTGATCAATAACAAAAGGAAATATGTAAACAAAATTCCCGATATTCAATGCACCAAGTTGTATCCAAATACCAGTAATAATTATTAATAGAATTATAAGGACATTCAAAGAAATTGATTGCCATGAAATTTGCAATCCCCTTGTTCTGTCATATCTAACAGTTCGAGTTTTCACACCTCTTTGAAGACGAGTCCCCTCGAGTTTGCTACCTCTGACAATCCATAAATTCGGTTCGATGTATCTTCCGATAAAATTCCTTCCAATCATTAATGATTCTTCGGCTTGTGCTTTGTATTGGTATTTTGCAAATTGAGAAGTTATTTGCCATACTAAATAAGAAATTAAGATCAATCCAACACATATTAAAATGACAGTTGGAAGTGCTTCACGGTTATTCTCAAAAGCAAATTTGAACAATAACAGGATAACAAATAAATTTGTAAAACCAGAGAATACCAAGCCAATACCATTTGCCTGCTTCAAAGCATCAATCGTCGAGGCTCTCAATCCTGTTTCATAATTACTGGCTACCTCTTTAGGAATTACATTATACGGGAAGGGTCGTGAGTAATAATTTCCTTGATGCTCCCATCCAAATATTGATGCAGTCGCCCGCGTTGTCCGGAAAAATTCAGTTGGTAATAAATGTACATTATCTAAGAGGGGCTTTCCGTAAGATCCAAAAAGTGAGAGTTTGGCAATAGTTCTATTTGTAGCATAAACATAGATAACAGCAAATATCAAGCTTGTTACAAGACTAAAACCATTGAAAAGTATTACTTGAGCATATATTGAAGTTAAAATAATAAACGGAAGTAAGATGGGATTCCTATCCTTCTTGAGCTTTATAATTTCCTCTGTGACATGGCTATAATGAATTTCTTGAAAATGGTATTTCATTTTTAAGAATTGGATTCCGTATACGAAATATACAATAAATGTAATCAAGCTATCAAGTCTAATTAATATCGATTCATAGAAAATTATTATCTGTGAATATACAACATAAAATACAGGTAGAAAGTGGAAAAATTCAAAGAAAAATTCTATAATTTGTAAATTATATGATGAATTATAATATTTAGGAAAAATGAAATTCAACAAAACATAAAAGGAAATACCCAGAGACACATATCCTAGCATATAGACTAATCGTTGATGACGAAATTCAGATATTACGAGTAATCGTTCATTTGTAAATTGAATATGTAAGTTACGGACAGAAAGAATATATGTAGTGTAAAAAACGAATATTGCCACAAATAGGCCGATTACATTGCCAGTAACAAGTTTCAGAATTATTAAAAGAATTAGAACATATTTAATGGATGAATTTCTAGTATATCCACGGATTGAATCAGTAATTTGCTCATCACTATCATCAATGAATAAAGATGATCCATATCTGATTCTACCCTTACTTGAGTATTTTTTTCCGGAAAGAATCATTATACTGCACCATAGCTAAGAAATGTTCTGCAATTAAGGATTAATTCATCGATAAATTCTCGAGGAGTTTGTTTTTCAGGGAATTCCATCGCTTCACCAGAGACACTTTGAAGTTTTAAGCGAACCCCACCAGTAGGAATTGAGAATAATAATAATACCATTCCTCCTATTAACAGAGTTATGCTTACTAATAACTGAAGGCCAAAAGATAATTGTCTCAGATTTTCCAAATCACCTAATAAAACCCAACCCAAGGCGATTGTAAAAATCGACCCATATAATTTCGGCATACTAAGAGATGGCGTTGTGATTGATATTTGTTCAACATGTTCATAATGCAAATCTGAAAAACCAATGAGTTGAGATGATCGAAATAGGAACCGTGATAAAATATCACCTTCGATTATTCTCATCACCCGAAATTTTGTAATCCCATAACTTATCAGAATTTTGAATTTAAGAATGAAATATATCATTGTTAGGAAGAAAACAATTGAGAGAAAGAGCATAATTCTGCCCTGATCTAAACTTAGAATAAAAGCGACAATTGCACTTGCTAAAAGGATAATGCTGGTAAATAGATATCGATATCTATATTCAATAAAAGAGTGAAGTCCATCTAAAGTTTCTCCAACTATTAAGAAATTCTTCAATGATTTCTCAAGATTATTAGTCCTGTCCGAACTCACTTTTCTCACCGTAACGACAATAAACTAATATCGTTACTTGTTAAGGAATATACAGGCTTAAAAATTGGTTTATTTAAAGTTAAACAGGTTCTACTGAAAGTGCCACTTCGGTTCCATCTATCTTCTGTAATTCTGCACCTTTTCTTTTTCTAAACGTAAGAGTATCTGCTTGGGTTTCTGATTGAATATAATCTTTATACTCTAAGATTGCATTTTTCATCATCTCATCACCAGTCGAGATACTAACATTTATCCTGTCTAAATAATCGAGCTCAAGTTTTTTACGATTTTCTTGAATATGCCTGATAACACCTCGGGCTAACCCCTCCAATCGCAAATCATCAGTAATTTCTGTTTTTAGAAATACGTCAACGCCTTTAGATTCACCCATTATATAACCATCAGTTGGTAATGCATGAACTAATAATTCTTCTGAAGTAAATTCCCAATCCTGTTCATCAATCCTAAGAGAAACCTTGCCAGAATTATTTACTGATTGTACAATTTGTTTTGCTTCTGTACGGGAGAGAGATTCTAAATAAGGTTTGATAGCTTTTATGGCACCCCTTACTTTTGGTGCTAGTTTTTTGAGCATTGGTTGAACCTTATAATCAACAAATTCAGCATCATTTGTTACAAAATTTATACTTTTCACGTTTATCTCTTTCTCAATAACTTCAACAAATCCTTTCGTGATTTGTGATTTACCATCTTTGATATTTACCACCAATTCACTTAGAGGCTGCCGAGCTTTTATTCCTGCTTCAGCCCTCGCAGTTCTTGCAGCATTGGTAACTGCCAAAACAATTGCCATTTCTGATTCTAAAGTGAAATCTATCAGGGTTTCATCACTTTCTGGATATAAATGCATGTGGATTGACATCAAATTGTCAGGATTCAATCTATGTTCAAGATTTTGATAAAGTTCTTCCACAATAAATGGAGTTAATGGGGCCATAAGTCGTGTTAATGTTGTTAATACCTCATATAGAGTATCATAACCCGCTCGTTTATCGGTGGTGAGATCTTTTCCATAAAATCTTCTTCTCGATCGCCTCACATACCAATTACTTAGTTCTTCAAGTATGAAATAATCAAGGGTTTTGACACAAGTATGGAATGTCATGGTTTCCATACCATTTTTAACATCAGCAATGACTGATTGAAGCCTGGAAATTATCCAACGATCGATATTTGACCTTTCGCTCACATCCATCCTTTCAGTAGGATTGTAATTGTCAACATTCGCATTAGTAACGAAGAAGCTGTAAACATTCCATAATGTATTGAGTACTCGACGTTGAGCATCACCAACTAGGCTCTTCCCAAATCTCATAGGGTTCCAAGCAGGTGTTGAGCAAAGATACCATCTCATAGCATCAGCTCCAACAGTATCAAATAATTCTTTGGGATGAATGGTGTTGCCCTTGGATTTACTCATTTTTGATCCATCTTCAGCTAACACGTGATTCATACAAAGCACACTAGTAAACGAAGTTGTGTCAAATAATGCTGTGCTTATAGATAACAGAGAATAAAACCATCCACGAGTCTGATCAATTGCCTCAGTAATGAAATTATAAGGAAAGTCTTTTTCAAACTCTTCCTTATTTTCAAAGGGATAATGATATTGAGCAAACGGTGCAGAACCAGAATCATACCAAGTATCAATGACATAATTTTCTCGTTGATAATTTCCGCCACATTCACAACCCCAGGTAACTTCATCTACCCAAGGTCTATGTAACTCAAAATTATCGGGTAATTGGTCCGTTTTATCAATAAGATCTTGTTTACTTCCCATGAATTCTATTTTATTACAATCGGTACATATCCAAACAGGTAGTGGAGTTCCCCAGTACCTACTTCTGGATAAATTCCAATCAACTGCACCTTCAATAAAATTTCCAAAACGCCCATGCTTAATATAATGAGGTTGCCAAAATACTTTTTCATTATTTGCTACAAGGTTTTCCCGGAGACGTTTCATTCCGACAAACCATGAATCGGTACCGTAATACAATAGAGGTGTATCACAGCGCCAACAATGTGGATAACTATGTTTGTATTGTTCTGAACGATACAATTTATTTTCAGATTTTAACATTTTGATGATTTTTTTGTCTGCATCTTTTACCCACATACCAGCTAATGGAGGTACATCATCAGTAAATTTGCCTTCAAGATTAACGGGTTGTAACACAGGTGCTCCGTATTTATTGCCTGTTTCTGCATCATCAGCACCGAATGCTGGTGCAGAATGCACAATTCCAGAACCATCCTCAAGTGTTACATAATCCGCCAATGTCACTTGGAATGCATTTCCACCAACATCTTTAAAGAAAGGGAATATAGGTTCATATTTCTTGCCCTCCAGTTCTTTTCCCTTGAATTTTTCAAGTATAACAGGTTTTTTATCCTTTTTTGAGGGTTTCAAAGCTTTTTCAATTAAGCTTTCAGCTAGTAGGAATTTTTCATCTTTGAACTCAACTATGACATAGGTAATATCAGGATTGACTGTGAGCATAACATTTGCTAAAAGAGTCCAAGGCGTAGTGGTCCATGCTAAATAATTAACATTCTCGAAATCTAATGATCTGAATTTGATGAAAATTGCTGTATCGTCAACATCCTTATACCCTTGAGCCAATTCATGACTGGAGAGTGTGGTACCACAACGTGAACAGTAGGGTGCGACACGTGTCCCCTTGTATACCAATCCTTTATCATAAAGAGTTTTGAGAGACCACCATACTGATTCGATATAATCATCAGTCATCGTCACATATGAATTTTCTAAATCTAACCAAAATCCAATTCTTCGGCTCATCTCAATCCAGTCATCGGTATATTTCAACACACTGTCACGACATAATTGATTGAACTCCTTGATACCATAGGCTTCAATGTCACTTTTAGAATTAAAACCCATCTTTTTCTCTATTTCTAGCTCAACTGGCAATCCATGACAATCCCATCCTCCAATTCTTGGAATCACATATTCTCCCTTCATTGTATGATATCTGAGCATAGAATCTTTTAATGCCCGGGTTAATGCATGTCCTGCATGTGGGACATTGTTTGCAGTTGGTGGACCCTCTAACCATGTAAAAGATTCTGAAGATCTCGATCTTAGATTTTGTGTTTTTTCGTATATATTTTCACTTTCCCACATCTCTAAGATTTTTTCTTCCATTTTAGGGAAATTATTCTTTGGATTCACTGGATTGAATCGTAATTTTGGTTTAGCTCTACTTATACGCTTGACCTCCAAAAAGTGGTATTTATTCTAAATGTAGTTCCTCGTATACCATTTTGATATTCATTTGCTAGATGAAGGAATAAAACAACACATCCTTAGTACCTAAGTCAATGCTTTAGATGATTGTATTAATAGTATTCTTTCTGTCGTAAAACAGAGACGTTGAAGACTTAAATTAAATGACAATCTGATAATCTTGAATGCTACCAAAGTTTAATTCAAGACTTCTATAGCAAAATTAGAGTTTGGTGTTTTAACAGGCTTCAATTTGGGATCTAGTTTCTTTGCTTTCCCAATGAGTATATCGTGTTTAGCTACATTATTTATTTCTAAAAGGATAGAAGCCGCCTCAGCCAATAACCTCGCTGCAACTAGTTCAACATCAAACCCATGTGATTTAAGAGTGTTATCTGCTTGTTCTTCTAATAATAACGCTAACATCTCTTTCGTTGATTTATATTTCTTAAATTGTTTAATTTCTTTATACATTTGCAAATTACGTTCCAGATAAGAACGCCTTTCAGCATAGCTGAATTCAACATCTGATGCAAATTTGAAATAGATTTTAGTTAAGGATTGGACATATTGTTTTCTTTGTTTACTATCTCCTAATAATTCTAAATTTTTCTGAGCAATCCATAAGAGCTCCGTTTTTTCTTCATATATCAAAGTTTTATTAAGGTGCTCTGATGCAAGATAGGTTGATATTTTCAATACATTCAAACCTAAAGTTTGCATATTCTTGACTATTGTTGGAATATCGTTGATTTGTTTCCTTGCGATCATGGAGCGATAAGCAAAATAAATCATATCTTCAAATAACTTATTGTCCAGCATTTCTCTACTTAGATACTCAAAATTCTTTGCGGCATCTTCGTATCTTCCTGTTTTGTAATTTACTTCTGCTTCTTCAATTACCGATGTGATCCTGTCTTCATCAATAAGCTTAATCTGATCCATGTTGGATATTTTGAAATAACTATTTAAACACAGAATGTACTTATTTAGGGATATCGGAAGATTCGAGATCTTTTAAATTTGCTAGGTTTTCCGGAACGGATACTACTATGCCTGAGTAGTGAGGATAAGGGTGTATACGTTTTTTATAATCATTAATTAATGACTGAAAATGATCTAAAGTAATTGGCAACTGTGTGATTGAAAATTTTTCTATGGCATCGAAAAAACCGGTGATTTCGTTGCGATCAGTTCTGTAATTACCTTCATTATACTTTTGCAATTGTTTTTTTACAATATGTCCCAAAGCCAATGTTGTTGGAATCACATCTTCGGAATCCCATCCTTTAGATTTCTCTGAAAGTAGGTTTAATAGTGGAATTAGTTCAAGTTCCTTCCAGTTCATTTGTTACATATAATATTTTAATTTTTACAATTTCAGTTATTAGATAATTCAAATTGTCACACCAATAATAATTATTGACTTGGGAAATTAGATTAATTAAGGAAATTGAATCAATGGATTAAGAGATATACACTATCTTTTTCTTAATTCTAATAATTTATCAGTAGGTAGTTCTTTTGTGACCTTAAATGATTTGGAATTTGAACACATTTTACTAATCACAGCGGGCATTATTGCTTTGTTACCCTCTTATAAACTTTTTAGACTTTTTTTCGAAACTAGAATCGGAGAATATTTTTTATTTGGACTTGTTTTCTTTGTAAGCACTTTATTCACCATTACAAATGTACTAGCTGAGTTGACAGATGAATTGATATTTTGGATCCTTAGTTATTCGTTTAGGAACTTTACATATTTCTTGTTTTTTACCCATACTGTAAGAATGGTTTGGGCTAAGCCCTCAACTGTAATTGTGTATTTTGGAGTAATTCAATATGCAATAGTACAATTGCTTTTGATACTTTGGAGTCCATTAGAAAATGAAATAGGAGCTGGGTTTATCTCCAATCAAAATATCGATATTTACTCCACATCAAATCGTTTGATGGCAAATTTATTTCAGTTGTATGTCGCGATCTTATTTCTCTATGGATATCTTGCGATTAAACTTCCAAATCCATCCAAAGAATTATTCAGAGCCCTAAGAATTATGATTGTGGTTTCGATAACTTTGCTAATAAGTAGATTAGTAAGAGTTTTTCAAAATTTTGGATTACCCCAAAATGACATAATTGATTTGGTAGGTTCAATTTCACTTTTACTTGGATTTGCTTTGGTTGCTATAGCTTTTGCCTATAACCCAGGATCAATCATGCTGTCTAGAGCTCAGATTGACGGAGTCATGGTGATTTCAGAAGGTGGAACACCTTTATCAAGTTTAAAGTTTGAAGGATCTGAATTATCAGGTTCTTCCACTTTGTTATCTGGAGTTATTAGGGCAGTAGAGACGGTTATGGGATCGATTCACGAGGGAACTGTTCTTAATGAAATAGATGCGGGAGATCGATCAATAATGGTTCACCATTCAAATCAATTGTATTTCCTAATAATTACAAACACACCCACATTGATAATAAGGGGTTCTCTTAGATACTTTGCAAGGATCTTCAATAGATATTATATTTCTGAAATAGAGGATTTTACATTGTCTGGAAAAATTATTGAAGAAATTGGAAACCTCGTAACTCAAGCATTCCCATATACAGTTGGACTCAAGAGTGAAATTTGGAATTAATCACAAATAGAATTTTTTTTTTATAATCTATTCCTGAAAAAATACATGTGAATATTCTTTAATCTCTTTCCTAGAGTAATTATCTAAATATTAGTGCATTAATGGTATATTACTCTCATCAATGGGGTTGCTTTGGAGTAATGTTAGTAGTATCTGAAATTAAAGATTTGATTTATACAGGAAAATATAATGAAGCTATCAGTTTGACCTCTGATGTATTAGAATCGCAGGATATAGATAAAGAACTAACAATTAGATTATTGAATTTATATTCTGGGGTTGCAATGAAGCAAGGAAACTTACAATTAGCCTTGGAGAAATCAGATAGATCTTTTGAAATAGCTTTAGAAATAGATGATGGATTATTAGCTATAGAATCTTTAAGATCTAAAATTGAAGTCTTACTAAAAATGGCGAAATTTGATAAATTGAACATTTTCTTAATGAATGTTCAAAAATTTGTGAAAGAGTCGGACCCTGAGACTGATCTTAATTTTAATTATAAAAATGCAGTTTATCTTCATCTCAAAGGGGCTATTGAAAGGTATAATGGGAATTTTCAACTAGCAGTCCTTAGTTATCAGGAAAGTCTTCAATTTAGCGATAAATTGGATGATTTAGAAATGATGGCAATCACTGCCAATCATCTTGGAATTGCATTTGATCACTTGGGTGATTATGACAATTCAATTTTTTACTACAATCAATCACTCATAGCATTTGAAGAAATAGGGGATGTAAACTACGTAACAGGAGTATCCATGAATATCGGGCTACTTTTTTACCAGATGGGAAAACACAAAGAAGCTTTATTTCACTACAATAAGAGTATGGAGATCTCCAAAAAGTTACAGAATGACTTTTTGTATCATATGGTAAAATTGAATACTGGGCTTCTTAATATTGATTTAGGAAAATTAAACGAGGCTTTGAATCAGTTTACAGATTGTGTAGAATTTTTTGATAAAATGGGGATAGATAACGCATTAATTTCTACTTTTATGAATATGGGAATTGTATATGATTTATTATGGGATTTCCAAAATGCACTCGATGCTTATGAGCAAGCTGCATTTATTTCTCGAAGAATAAAGGAAACTATTCTATTTCCTAAAATTATCTATAATATGGGTCTGACTTATATAAATACGCATAATTATAAAGAGGCACTTTCAAATTTTGAAGAAGTTTTAAAAATTAGCAAACAGCTTGATAATAAATTTTTTAGATCTCAGATCTTGTATCAACTAATTGTAACATCAATCTCGTTAAATGAAAGATCTAAAGCTGAATTTTATCTTCAATTATTTGAAGAAGTAAAAGAATACTTGGAGAATGCTAGAATTGAATATATCTATAAATTAGCGAAATCCATCTATTTAAATTCAAGCGATAGGATTGCCCATAAAGTTGAATCTCAAAAATTATTAGAAGAAATTATCAATACGAAGGATGTGGATTATGAAACATTGATGGAGGCTATTTTAATCTTGAGTGAAATTCTGGTTAAAGAGTTTGAATGGACCAAAAGCGAGGCAGCTATTGGCGAATTAAATACAATGTTGGCTCGGTTAACGAGTATTAGTACTGAAAACCCATCTCACAGGGTCAGAGTAGAGGTTTTGATTTTACAATCGAAAACCGCATTCATCTTACAAAATATGAATATGGCAATTATTTCACTCAATAAAGCTGAGGCAATTGCTGAAAAGGAAAGTTTGGATTATTTATTAAATCGTGTACATGATGAACGAGTTTCTCTTGAGAATAATGTGCGATTAATGCAAGAAATAAGTGAAAAAGCTTCTCAATTAATAGAATTAAATAAACACATGGCAGAAAATTATATTGAATATGTAAAACGTAGATTTAAACCATTATCGTGACAAATAATATGATTGGTGAAATTATATCAAACGTTTTTTTATCGCGTATAGCAACGGCTAAGCGCATATTTAGATATTTGAGAGTTACAATTTTGAGAGTAAATCTGTTTCTTTCTCTGGTTTCATCCCAGCATTCCACTCTTCAGAATCACCATCAATTTGATCATACCAATCGAGAGTATCTCGTACGGTTTCCTTTAATGATCTGAATTGAAGATCATTTTTCAACGCTTTAGCAATGCTAACCTGCATAAGGGCTCGACCTGTATCATCGGGGATCCATAATGGCATTTCCATCCACGGTTGAACTTCATTATCCAATAGCCATTGATTATCAGCTGTAACAAATTCAGGGTTATTTGAGCTGAATGATTTACATATTTCAAAAACAGCTCCTAAAGTTAACTGGTATTCAGGTCCAGTTGCATTGAATGCACCACTAACACCTTTTTCAATTAAATCAAGAGTGAAATCAGCAAGATCTCGAACATCGATTACTTGCACAGGATAGTTCTCATCCTTCGGAATCAAGATTTTACCACCTTTGCGAATACGAACTGGCCAATAAGTAAATCGATTAGTTGGATCATGAGGACCAACAATTAAGCCCGGACGAATAATCAAAGAATCATTAAAGGTCTTTGTGACCTCTTCCTCACAGAGTAATTTTAATCCTCCATAACTATCAGGTGAACCCATAATATCTTCTGTAGTCTTATCTTCTAATTCAATAACTTCAGCATTCTCATCACGATTCATTTCCGTACTTTCAGTATAAACTGAAATAGAAGAAATAAAAACGTAACTTTTAGCTTTGTCTTTCAGATATTCTGCAGATGATTTAACAACTCTAGGGACATATCCGCAGGTATCAATTACAACATCCCAATTTTTAGTTCCAAGATTTGAAATTTCACCATCTCGATCTCCTTGAATTCGTTCAACATCTGGAAATACATCTGGATTGGTTTTTCCCCTATTGAATAAAGTTAATTTATGACCCCGAGATAGTGCTGATTCTACAAGTGCTCGACCGAGGAATTTTGTCCCACCAATGATAAGAATATCCACGATTTTGTTGTTTGACATAATATTAAATATTTTTAGAATGTTCCCAACCTAAGTTTCACGATTTCTAAAATGATCAAGTACTCTTAAAGCACGCATCGTGTTAAATTCACTCGGTTTTCGGGGTTTATTGAGTGAGAAGTATTTCTTGCCACTTTGTTGTTTACCCTGATTCCAATACCCATTTTTTTCTTTATTTTGTACGATACTAATCGCATCAGTCATTCTTTTGTCGTAATTGTAATTGATTGATTGAAAATAATCCAATGCACTAAGTATATTATATTTCCATCGAGGTGGAAAAGTAATGTCTTCAAATGCTGGATGAGCGCTTTGACCTGTTTTATGAGACTTAAATAATTCATGAATTAATAAGAACTCATTTGCTGAATTTGTAAGCCCTTGTACTTGTGACTTGTAGCGTGGATAATTTTTCACAAGACTAGCTAAACCCTCAAGAACGGAAATGGTTGTATGAAATGATGAGTGTGAGGTTTTGTCCCGTGGATGCCTGCAATTCCAAGCACCATCAATAATTTTTCGATATTCAATAAATTCTAGGATTTCATCAAATTTTTCCTCTCCAACTTGGAAATAGGCTAACATATTAAGTCCCATCCCTGTAATACAAGCATCCTGTCTGGGCTCATGTTTATCTGTTGAACCAATTGCCTTAATATTCATCAACTGTAGACAGCCACTTTCTGTTTTGGCATTTGGTGGTATTTCCATTCGTCTTAGGAGGAGGAGAGTATAGTGAGTACTAATAAATTTTGGACCGTATAAACCACCACCCCACCTCCCATCTTTATCTTGTAAATCTAGGAGTTGTTTACCCCATCCTTTGGTTAGGATTCGCTTTTGATCATGTATCCATTCTGATTTTGACAGATGTAGAATGTCTCGTTTAGTTTGGAAAACAATAGATGGATCAGATTTAAGCAACCAGTTTGTTACTTCTGTAGCCATTGCTGTGTGTGGATTTAATCAGTACTTTTTATGAATATTCAGAAAACTTTCAATAGAATATTGAATTTCCGTGACTCTAATAGCAGAAAAATATTGGAAGTGAATTATCATAAAATTAGCAATTGTTTATATCAATAAAATGACCATATACTCTGAAATCTAATCAAAACCAAATAAGAAATATTGCTATATAAGAAAATAGAACAAGAAGTGCAGCAATGAAGTTTGAGTTCTTTGTATATGCCGCTTGGTTAAAATTTGGTGGTGAATGAATTTGTTTTTCTGGAGTTAAAACCCCTCGAGTTAATGCAGATGCAATGGTAGGTTCTTTTCCTTCAAATATTGTAAAAGATCTAAAGGAAGACCATAATATGATAATTACGATATATAGAAATAATATATCTGATATTCGATTTTTATCTTCTAATGCAAAATCTCGGGTGATTAAGAGAATTATTGCCCATCCAATTAAAAATTGTAAAAGAAACTGAATTAATACTTTTTGAATAAGTTTGTAATTAGAATTATCCGGATCAGTAAACATAGGATGGGTGTCTGACATGATTAAATATTATATGTTTGATTATAATAAGCTATCTACCAATTTTATATTCTTTGAAATTAAAAATATAGTGGGGTCAGGGGGATTTGTTCAATCAGATCCACTAATCATATTCAGAGTATTGGAATTTATCTACAAGTAACTCTAATCCTTTTTCATATTCTGATGTATTGGTATGCTGATTAATCCCCTTTTTGAAATGATTCAGAATTTTAATAGCATACAATCTTCTATTTTCTTTTATTGTAAGTTCCAACTGAGGTAATAACCATCTTAATACATTATGTCGAAAAGATATTTTGTAATTTTTTGAATTCTTTTTTTCCACTAATTTTACTTTTGATCCAATCATATCACAAATTCTAGTTAAGTAACTTACTGAGTTATTTGAAAATGAGAGGGAAATTTCAGCTTTCCAACCTCGATATGCTTTAGACTTATTTTTGTACAAAGAAAGAGATCCATCTGTATCGATACTTGCAGATAGATAACCCCTTTCAAATTCAGTAAGAACCTTCACTTATCATATTTTTGCCAAATCAGTATATAAACTCGGAATCAAATCAATTTGAAAAGTTAAAAATAGTGGGGTCAGGGGGATTTGTTCAATCAGATCCTCAGATCTAATTATTGAACCCCCGACCGGCTGCTTTATACTATGTTTGTTAAAAACAAACAAATCTGGAGGCAGCCGCGCTGCCAGGCTGCGCTACAACCCCACTAGGGTCGAAATTTTGCAATTCCGAGGATTTTCATCCTTAGTTCTAATTGTAAACTACTAATTTTTATTGGTTTTGAAACCAATCAATGAAATAACTAAATATTATTTTTCTAAGTGAATATACCTTAAATTAAGTAAAACGATTTGTATATAATCAAACTTTACCAGTCGTACCAACAATATTTCCACACTTAGTACAATAAACAATAAATATTTTGTTCTTAGGCAGGTCATCATCATTAATCTCGACATCACCTATTGTGGGTGACTGTGCTGGGACACCTCTGTACTCGAATATATTGCCCATCTCTCCACATTTAGAACACGTGGGTTCAACAAATTTTGCTAACTCCTTCAAGTTTTTCGCAGCGCGTTCTTCAAGTTGAGATATTGCAAGCAGAAATTCTCCAGATTTACCTCCATTAGTTATGATTTGATTGTTCATCTTTTCTAATGTCTCCTCGCCAAGAGGGGAACCTTCAAGAGTTTTTTTTGAAGAATATTGTTCTCTTAATTTATTGGTAGTTAGTTTCAACTCTTCGTTCAACTTTTGGTTCCTTGCAATTTCCTCCCTAATTTTCTCGAGATCGTTTTGCAACTCGAATTTATTTGCCATTATAATTCAATTTCGATTTTATTTGAATTTAAATTAGATTCTTAGCTCTCGTTAGAAATCTTTACATCGCCAATTTTTTTAGAATTGGGCTATTTTCTGTTTGGCCAATTCCTCAAGGTAAGACTTTGCTTTTTCTGAATCGATCAGCTGAAATGTAGGATTTCGGGAAGAAACACTGATTTTATCGATTATACCATTTTCGATTAATTTTAACAATCCACTTCTTGTTTCATATACTGTCAATCCAGTTGTAATTCTTATTGTTGATAATTTGAGTTCAGGATTCATTAATAAGACCATCAGAATCATAATTATTGGATGATCTGAAGAGGACAAATGGAATTTCATGCAGTTATTTACATTTTAACATTATAAACTTCAGAATTTAACAAACAACGAAAATTTAGAAAAAATGAGATTTTAGGTATGTAGACAGGTCATTTGCTGTATCCATTTCTGTACAGAGATTATATATAATCATAGGAGTAGTGCATTATATGACATTAGTTTTGGTTGTTAGGACACGCGAGGGTATTGCAATAGTCAGTGATACGGTAACGACAGCAAATAGTGAAGTTGAAATGTATGGTGAAATGACAGCGGTGGAATACCACATTTATAATCGCAGAAAGCTTTCAAAAATTGAAAATTTTGCAGTTGTACATGCAGGGCTTTCTTTTCTTAATGGGAAAACAATCAATCAAATTGTGGATCGAATACCTGATGATAACCCAAATACCATTGAAGGTTTTGAATATTGTTTAGAAATGATTAAAAATAAATTCATTAAAGAAATTGAAACAGAACCACTTGTCAAGGGGTGGGAAAAGGGAAGGTTAATCCTTAGCTTGGGGATCATTGGTTATAATAATTCACTCCCTTTTGTTTATCGTCTTATATTTCTTAGGAGTGAGGAAGATGGGGAATTATATGATTTAATCGAGTCTGAAGATGCTTTTGTAGCCCCCTATTATGGGATTGACTATTTCGGTGACTATGAGTTTGTACAATTAGTTATCCGAGCAGCTAAAAAAGAGAACCTACTCAAACCATTCGATATCTTAACCATATATGATGCCTTAGAGCTGGCAAGAGAATTAATGCGATTCTTAATCGAATTTCAAAAATTTATGGTAACTTTTACAGTTGCTTATCCTGTAGAATCGGTTGTCATTACTGAGGAGAATGGTTTCGAATGGGTGGACCGTTTAGAGTACAAGAAATTTCATTACGATCATGATGAATCTCAAGAACGGTTCTAACATCGCAATTTATGCAAAAATTTAGTTATTGTTTGGGCACCCGAACTTTTACTTAATTTTGAGAACAATCTAGACAAATGTTAAGTTAAACATAATTAAATAAATATACTATCAATTGTATATTTTATGTGATAGACTATGAGTCTTGTTTGGGTATCCGAAGTTTTAGATAAGGCAGTTCAGAGAGATCGGAGTGACGATCTTACTAGGTTATCTGATGTTGAAGAGAATACAATAATTGAAATTCTTGGCTCCATAGATCAATCAAATGAGTGTCTACGAATGGCTGAAATGGGTTTCACTCCAAACACACGGATCAAAGTGATTAAAAATGATGGCAGAAATCCATTAATTATTCAAACAAGAAATGTTAAATTAATGATTGCAAGGAAACTCGCACAGAAAATCTTGATTGCTTAGTGTGATAATAGTGTCAGAAGATAATGCGGAAGTTGATATAACTAATAATGGTATCAATGTCTTGTTGGTTGGTAATCCTAACGTTGGTAAGTCGCTCATATTCAACCACCTCACCGGATCTAGGCAAAAAATTGCCAATTTCCCAGGTATTACACTTTCACACAAATCTGGATCGTATAAAGTTAAAGATACTAAATTTGAGTTGCATGATTTACCAGGCATCTATGGATTTAATTCGGGAAATTATGAGGAAAGTGTTGCCCATAATTACATTATCAATCATTCTCATGATTTAATCGTAAATGTTGCTGATGTTAGAAAGCTGGAACGTAATTTGTTTCTCACACTTCAACTCCGAGAAATGCAGCAAAATATGATACTAGTGCTAACATTCAAAGATAAATGGGACTTAGTTGAAGCGGATATTGATACTGAAAAACTTTCACAAAAACTAGGGTTTCCTGTAATATTAATTTCATCACAAGAAAAGACCGATATTGATAGATTACGAAGACTCATTTCTCAAGTCAATATTAAAGATAAGGGCAAACCAATCTACCCCTCATTAAATCTTGGGAAATATCAAGTTATGGTTGATTCTCTTGTGAATGATCTAGATAGTACAATTATGATCCATACTGAGAATATTCTTGAGAACGTGCCTGATAGATGGGTGGTGCTTTCTATATTGATGAATCCACGTGCTTCTGAATCACTCTGGCCTTTTTGGATGGTTAACAAAGTTCAAGATATCCTAACAGATGAAGGGATGAATCGTCGTGAAACATCCTTAAATCTAATTTCTCAACATTATGAAGTCATTGATGGCTTGCTATCTATGGTTATGAGTGATGTTGCCTTAAACCACAATTTTAGCCCCTATTCGGATAAAATTGATAAAATACTTTTGAATACAAAACTGGGACTACCTATTTTCATTTTCTTAATGTGGCTTGTTTTTAAAATTACATTTGACATCTCTGCCCCCCTGTCTGATGGAATTGGCTCTCTCTCTGAAAGCTTACAAGATTGGATTAAAAATCAAATTACAAATGATCTCATTGCATCATTTCTGGCAGATGCATTGGTTGGAGGTATCGGATTCATACTTGTGTTTATCCCTCAAATCACGATCCTATTTGCATTTATAGGAATCTTAGAACATACTGGCTATCTAGCACGTGTTGTTTATATCATGGATCGATTTTTGAACAAAATTGGGATTAGTGGGACATCAATTGCCCCATTGCTATTGGGATTTGGGTGCAATGTTCCAGCAATAATGGCTACAAAATCAACCAGGGATAGGAATGAAAGAATAGCATTGATAATAGTAAATCCATTTATGTCCTGCTCTGCTCGATTACCAGTATATATTATCATTGCAGGGGCATTGTTTCCAGATGACGCAGGACTAATTATTGCCTTGATGTACTTCTCTGGAATTATTATTGCGATTACTACATTGTATATCTTACGCAAAACTGTATTGAGAGGCGAAACTGCATATCTTTTGATGGAATTACCAGAGATGTCTTTTCCTACCATGCGTGCATTAGTTTCCAAAGTGTATCGTCAAGTTAGAAAATTTGTTGAAAATGCTGCAAGTTGGATGGCTTTGGGATTGGTAATTATGTGGGCTCTATCAATAACTGGACCCAAAGGTTATATCGGACCTGCTGCGTTGGATGATACTGATTTGTTGCGTGAAACTTGGATATTCAGTTTGGGAAATCTGTTTCAGCCAATATTCGGGGTCTTTGGCTGGGATAACAGATTAGTTGTCGCATTGATCTTTGGTTTTATTGCCAAAGAGATTGTCATTAGTTCTTTTGGATTGATTTATGGAATTGATGGTAATGTATCCTCACTTGATGTCATAATTGCGAGTCAGTTTACACTTGCAAGTGGCCTTTCCTACTTGTTCTTTGTCCTGTTATACACACCTTGTATTGGGACATTTTTTGCAATCAGACAAGAGATAGGGAGCAAATGGGCATACACTTCATTGATTATGGGGTTGGTTATCGCTTATGCTGTTGCACTCCTTGCCTTCTTTATAGGAAATTTAATCTGGTAAACGATATTAATTCAGCAAAATTACTTAAGATATTCACTTATCGGATACTTTTTGAAAATAATATTATCAAATAATTTAGTGAAAACATTAATTGTTACCGCATCATCTAAATCCAAAAGAGATATGACCGATATTCTATATCAGTATTCTGAAAGTACATTCTATAATTCAATCAAACCTGAATACAAGAAGAGCTTACTCAATGCAAGACAAGAACTGATTGGTGATATTGGATTAGAAAATGGCCCAGATCTAGAAAAAACTAGAATCCATGAAAGTCAAGAAGATTACCTACCAGCATTTATTCGTTATTCGGGTAGAACATTCTCAAAAATTGATAATCAAGCCTGGAACCATATGGTGGAAAATCCAGATAATTTTGATTGTATCATTCTATCAGCACTATACGGGATTATCCGATATAATGAGCCGATTCGAAATTACCCGATCAAACAAGCAGACAAAATTCCACAAAAATCAACTATCAAATCGTTCTGGAAAACCCTCGGAGCTAGTGATTGGGTGTTCGATTATGTAAAAAGAAACAAGATTGATAATGTGAAATTTGTATTATCAACAAGTTATTCAGAAATTGTTCAACGTGATTCGTTAATTGACAGATTACGAGATGAGTTGGGTATTATTGCTGAAGACAAGCAATTTAAGGCAGAGGGTCGTAAATCTATGTTGTTGAGAGGACAATATATCAATGATCTACTATTAGATAACTAATTGAGTTCAGATTTGGAGTGAAAGTCAGAACAATAGTTGCTTAAGCAATCATAACCTTCTTTTTAGTCTCACCCAATTGAATAGTATGCGAAGAGATGAGCACAGTACGTCAAGTGATGAAGATTTTAGATATGTTGCAGATCATGCAGTAGTAGGTCATCTTGGTCTAATCGCACCTTCTGGTTTTCCA
>JAAFKL010000150.1 GCA_021399405.1 Candidatus Heimdallarchaeota archaeon
AGTGGCGAAAGATTCGTTGTTTTCACCTATATTCCAATCGAAACTCCAGCTACCGTACGCAGTAGTACTGTTTCGTGTTGCTAATGCCCAGTGTGTATTTCCTGTAAGCATAGGACTTTGTAGCTTTCCATTTTCAATGTTCATCAACAAATTAGAGGATTCTAATATTCCCGTTTCCCGATTTGTTGCCGAGTAGTAACTCATCATTTCCCAATTACCATTATCTGTTTCAAAATCATCTGACCAGACAACCTCCCCGGAAACTGATGAGCTTGTTGATAAAGCCATCACCATTAAAATGAGAAGAATTGATCTCATAAAAATGGTCAGTTGTTTCTTTTTTGCTGATTTTACAATCATCTGCTTGTATATTTCAATTTTTATTTATAAATTTATCTTGTCTCAAATTATTATAACAAATTATCAATGCATTGAATAATCTCCTCTACCTAACAATCCAAATCAGGTTTAGATTGAGATTTATTATTTGTACTGATCAAATTTACAAGATGTTATCTCCGTATTATCTCTATTCATATGTAAAAATCACTACTTTTTATTTGATTAAGTAAACTTTTGTGCATTTCATCTAGAATAGTCTCTAGTTAACTAGAAATATCACTTGAGTTTTTAAAAAATTTTGGAAGGAAATAACGTGGCTCTAGTAGAAATTCAAGAAAATCAATTATCGACAAAACAAATAGTATTGGTGGGAGATGCTCGAGAACAACTAAAAAACATCCCTGATGACTCAGTCCATCTCATGGTTACCTCACCTCCTTATGGTCAAATTAAGAATTATGGTGGGGATACACAAATAGGATTCGGACAAGATGCAGAAAGTTTTCATGATGATTTGAATAAAGTTTGGAAAGAGGTTGTTCGTGTGCTTCATCCTGGTTGTAGGATGGTTATTAACATTGGGGATGAATTTTTACGGGCTTCTAAAAGCAATATGTACCAAATAGTACCTCATCATGCTTACATCATTAGCAATGTTTTACAACACAATCCTGAGATGGTATATACAGGAACCATCAATTGGGCTAAGGTAACAAAAACCCAGACTAATGGTGGAGGAAAAATAATGGGTAGTGTATTCATGCCTCGAGATGGACATTTCTTTGTAAATAGAGAATATATTATTGTTTTTAAGAAAAAAGGGAAAGGTCCCAAGATCAGCAAAGATCGTAAATTACAATCAAAATTTACAATTGAAGAGAGAAGAGAGATGTTTCAAGATACATGGTATATACCTGGAGTTAATCAAAATGGCCATATTGCAATGTTTCCCAATGAAATCCCAGAACGACTAATTCGAATGTATTCATTTGTTGGAGATACTGTTCTTGATCCATTTTTAGGTTCTGGTACTAGCTTAGCTATGTCTGCTAAATGGGAAAGAAATGGTATTGGGATCGAATTGGGTTATGGGCCTGATGATGAATGGAAAGAATTCACACGAAATAAAATATCAAAATATGAAAACAGTGAAAATATTGAATTCTACTAATTTGGTTTAATCAATTTAGTTGTTCAATTGCTGCGATTGTAATTTTAATTGTGTTTTCTACACCTTTATCAAATAAATCTTGATTCTTTCTTGTATCACCAATATAGATACTTTTAGTCTCATTTAAATTTCCATCCGCAGTAAGAATTGTTCCCCCTTTTGCCTCATAACCCTTATTTGCACAAAACCGATATAACATGGATGATTCCATTTCAACGCATGTAGCTCCATATTTTATCCATTTCTTGTAATAGTTAGGATCTTCCTGGTAATAAATATCAGAGGTCCAGACTAAACCGGTATGATAAGGTACACCAAGTTTTTCTGAGCTTTCGCTCAGAGCTTGAAACAAGGTTGGATGTGCAATTGCAGGTACTTCTGGAGGAACTAGTAATTCCGATGATTTTTCATCTTGGATTGCACCAAATGGGATGTAGATCGAACCTATCCCCATGCCAGTATGATTTTGCAAGGCACCAGTGGACCCAACTCTTAGAAAATTTCTTGCACCTGCTCTAAACGCTTCTTCAATAACGATTCCACTGCTACCTGTTCCCATACCTGTCGTCAAAATTGTAACAGCAACTCCTTGTTCAGGGGTGAAACCCTTCATTGCAACTAAACCTCTATATTCTGCAACTTTGGTACATTCTTTCAGATATGAACCTATAATGGGTACTCTATCAGGGTTACCTGATAGTATACAGTATTTATCAACTTCTTCTAATTTGATATGAGGCTGCAACATTGATAAAATTGAGGAAGTTGAAGATTATATATTTGTTTTATCTCTGTTCTGCTGATTTCACAAATTTTGTTTGATAAAAGAATTTAATTTCTATATGTTAAAATGTTCAAGATGAAATGAAAGTTATTATGGAAGAAAAAGTATTCAGAACCGGTGCTATTGGAGCATTAATGGATGAACATGAGAGAGCATTAGCCGAATTACTTGAATTATCGGAAACTTATTCACAAGAA
>JAAFKL010000151.1 GCA_021399405.1 Candidatus Heimdallarchaeota archaeon
AATATTATTTTCCAATATACACATTCTAACAAAATTATTATTTGTAAGAACTGCAGCTTTAGGAAATCCAGTGGTCCCACCCGTCCATATTATTAAGAAATCATCATGTTTTGTCAATCGGTTTTTTCGTTGGTCTAGTTCTTTTTGCAAATTATACTCAGTAGTAGCCAAATCATAGAAATTTTGGCCGAACCCCGTTTGACCTAAAAATAGAAATTGAACATATGGAGAGATGCTATTCTCATCAATCAGTCGTTTGAGCAACTCTTGATAATTAACCTTATCATTTTCAATTATAGAAATTATTAGCATTGGATCAATCTGAGGGATTAATCTAATAAAATCTGCATAGCGATATCTAACGTCCATTGGTACTACAATTGCTCCAATCTTATTAGCTGCAATTAACAAGGTCACATATTCAGGTTGTGGAGGTAAAACAGTGACAATACGATCTCCTTTAGCAATTCCAATTCTCAATAGAGCTTGAGCAAGTTGGTCTGAATCTTTCTGGAGTTGTCTAGATGATATTATTTGATCTTCAAAACGAATCGCAGGGAAAGATGAATCCTCCTTACTCCAATACTCAACATATTCCCAAAGGAAATCTAAATCAGGTAAATTTGATTCATACATAAAAATCACTTCTTAACGAAATTATTGATTTTTTCAATAAATGCCGCATGTGTGCTTAATTCAGATAGGATCTCTAATTCATTATTAAGGACTTCTTCAATTGATAAATTCTGATTTTTATGAATCAATGTCTTGGCTAATTTCAATGCATATGGTTCTATTCCACTAATAATTTTTCCTGCTGTGATATTCATCTCATCATCAAGCGTTTCTTCATCACAAACCTTGTTTAGTAAACCAATTTCGAATCCACGTTCTGCTGATATTTCCTCGCCTAAGAACATGAGCTCTTTTGCTCTACCGAGGCCAATGATTTGCCCTAGTAGTTTTGTTGAAGCATTAGAAAACATGGTTCCAATTGATAGTTCTGGAAACATAATTCGTGTATCATTACTAGCATATCGGATATCAGCTGAAAGAGATATTTCAAAGCCCCCCCCAACAACCCAACCATGGAGACCTGCAATAATTATTCCTGGATGATTCAACATTGCTCTAGAAAGATCTTGGAATGCGGTGCTGAATTCACGAAACTTGACGGTATCTTGTTCTTGCACCAATTTATGGATATATTTTAGATCAGCACCAACCGTAAAATTAGGACCTACGGCTTTGAATAAAACGCATCTATCCTGATTATTTGCACTATTTTTGAATTCAATAATGAGATCTAGTAGCGTTTCAAGATCTAATGGATTATTTTTTGGTCCGTCAAGGATAATTTCCCCAACCTTTGATTTTGTATTATACCTAACGTTACTAGTCACACCATCGACCCTAATTGAACCATAATATTACAAAATTTAAAATTAGAGTGTCGGATATGGGATAATCTGTATATCATTACTCTTCTTTAGTTGAATATCTAATGTTTATACATATGAAGAAATTAATTATAATACTTTCTTGGGTATTGAAATTTACCAATTGATAATTCTATGTATTTCCCTTTATCAGGACCTTACCATTTAATTTTTCTCCCAATGCGGTTTTCATAGCTTCATGGATATCATCTAATGCAAAAGTACTGTGAACTGCCATTTTGATATCTCGATTTAATACGGCTTCATTCGTCCTTCTTGTTAAATCTAGATATTCTTCATATGTGACAGTTTGTGTCCATTTATGATACCAGAAACCAACCAAATTTATGGACCTAAAGATGGTTTGACTAGCACCAACCTCACATTTTTTCATGCTCATGGCCCCATAGTTGATCACTGTTCCATACTCAGCAACACATTGAGCAATTCTGTGAGTGGCATCACCAGCAACCGCGTCTAGACCCAATTTAATATTATCGATATCAGTTAATTTTGATATTCGTTTCTTAAGATCTGGACCATCAACTAGGACATAATCTGCTCCAAGTTCTTTTAGTTCATCTGCAAGTTCAGTTCTTCGAACTACATTGACTGTTTTTAAGCCCTTCTTTTTGGCAAAACCGATAATACATCTGCCTACTGCACCATTTGCTGCATTTTGAATTATCCAATCTCCTTCGTCAAGATTAACGTAGTTTCGAAGCATATAAAGAGCTGAAGGTGGATTTACAGAGGCCATCGCCAGTTGCTCAAGCTCCACATTATTATCGTTGGGTAAAGCTGTAACAAAATTAGAATTAACAATCATTTCGTCCCTCCAAGTCCCAATTCCTCTGTGGAATGGTAGTAATACTACATCTCCTATTTTGAGATGGATAACTCCTGGACCTATCTCGCTTATCCTTCCAACTCCCTCACTTCCAGGTGTAGTAGGAAATTCAGGTCGAATAGGATAAGTCCCCATTATAACAAATAGATCAGCTGGATTAATTGGACTGAATTCTAATTTAATCCTGATTTCATTGTGTTGTAATTCTTTGTGGTCTATATCCACTAATGATACAACTTTCAGAGGATCTCCAAATTCAGTATATTGAGCTGATTTCACTTATAATAAAATTGAATCAATCTATTATAGTTATTGCGCGGGATTGATCGTATTTTCTCATATATTTTGTTCACTAGCACACCTAACAGAAGTAATATCTAGGATTTGTGGAATTTATATAGGGATGGGTTTTGCGGATAGCCGACACTATACGCAAATTTAGATTGATAGAAATATTAAATAACTTGATATACCATATTGTGGTTGATGAGGAGTTAAATTGGTATCAACTACTGAATTGATAGGTGCATTAATTGTTGCCATTATCATTTTACTTCTTCCTTATATGTTAGAATCGATTGTTGTCAAGATGGCTCCAAAATTATATACAAAATCAAATATATCAGAAAAGGACGATACTGATTATTATATCAATAGACTTAATGAAATTACAGTTGATGGTAAAGAGAGTTTTTCAAGTAGCGGAATTCGAAATGTCAATAGAAAATGAATTTTTCCTACTATAAATTGAACTTCTCTCTAATAGCCTTCAAATGGTTTTGCTGGTGCCAAGAGATAATTTCAAAAAATACTTTTATGGAATAGTTACCAAGATTTGGGTGACGACCTTCTTTGGTCCAATCTTCCTCTTTTACTGTTTCAAGTATTTTAATTGTATTTTCTCTATGTTTTATCATGTTTTCTTTAACTTGATCAAGAGACATGTTCTGCATCTTTTCATTTGAACTTGTGTTGTATCTTTGAAGATCAAAATCTGATGAAGCACCTTCATTTCCTGCAATAATCGATTTAATATGATATGACATTCCAGGCTCCGAATTCTGAATATGCCGTAAAACTTCGATAACAGACCAGCCCCCATCTTTATCTTGAATTTGGACAGTCAGATCTTCTTCTTTGATATTATTAACAACCTTCTCAAATTTGGTCATAGACTTATCTAGATATGCTTGTATCTCTTCTTTGATACTCATTACTTATTTTCAGAACTGTTCTTTTTTGTCTTTATTTACTAGTGATTGATTTATCAACAATATTGTCAAGAGGAATTATCCTAATTCGGCTGTTAGATCTGTAATTTTTAATCCCGTGGTCATATAGTAAGGTATTATTTTATTTTTGGGATTTACGAGTTTTTCATCGTGTTTCTTATGTGTGGGGTTTTTACCATACCCTTTAATTTCTTTATTCATTAAATATCAATAGATTACTCTATAAGAAAGTAATATTTTGGTAGTAAATAAATATTATTTTATGGATTTTTATGATCTCAGATATGTATTTACAACATTATTAATTCACAAATTTGATCAATTCAAGGATTGGGAGAATTCAAGGAAGTAATTGGCTACCCTCGTATAATGGTTCATGGTTTTAGCTGCTTTACCCTGACCATATTCTTCCAGGAATTCCTGTACAACGACTTTGTTTAATGATTCAGCTTTACGCTCAATTGCAAAGTTTAAGATATATCTCGCAATATATTCGTGGATATACCAGTAACTCTTGGAAGTAGATTTAGTTGCAACATGTTCCATCCAAGGCTTGTATATCTTGTCATAATTAATGCCAAGTGATGCTTTAGATGTTTTTGATTTCAATATATTTTTGATTTTTGGAGTTTTCAAGGTCCTTGTTATTTTTGTGCGGGGACCTCGTTCCTTACGTCTTTGATTACGAATTTCTTCAACTTCCATTTTTAACTTTTCAAAACGTAATTTTTCCTGATCCTCTTTATGCTGAAGCTTACTTTCCAAATCAATAATGTCCCTAATATCTTTAAGGGGGATCTTGTAATCATTTGTTTGTCTTAACAAATATTTACTTACCTGGGTCCCAACCATCTTGTGTTTTTTGAGTACCATTTTATCTTCGTTAATTGGAAAGCTTAGTCTTAACCATCTATCAATATGAGTTCCAGAATATTTTCTTATTCCTCGGTTCCTAATTTGACGCAGCATTGATCTGCTGATATCATTATAAAAATTCTTAATATTTTCAGGAATCTGTTCAATTGAATCTGAGTCAACCATTGAGTTGATCATTATTTGGCTAGTAGACATCTCAATACTTGATTTCGTTCACGCGTATTAAGTGAATCGGAATCAATGGTCATTTTGATTCATTTTGTCTAGAAAAATTGTTTTTATTTATAGTATCTAGTCAATTATCGCGATATTTAACTAGGAAAAAACACAATCGCTTAACCTTATATCCACTACTACAATCCCTAGAATCATAAAAATTTGTGTTTTACACAAAGATGTGTTTGCTAATATTAAGCTGCTACACACATCTGATGCAAGATACTCAGATAGAATTCGTTTTCTTCTTCCTCACTTTCGAATTCTGCCTCTTTCTCAAGATCATCAAGTTTCACAGTCTCATCCGGCGGATGAGATTTCTTAATAGCTTCAATAGTTTCAATATCATTAGTTGTCATAATAACCAACCAACTCTAACTAGGACATTCAACATTTTTAAACCAACTTGTTCAGAAGGAAATATTATATGAAAATATAATAGTAATTTTACACTTTTTTTTGGTTTATAGAAAGATTTGAAAATATTTTTATTTTTCAATAGCTGCCCAGCAAGATTGAAAAGCTGATTCCATTGTATCTTCAACCAATGCGATTCTTCCTTCAAGGTTGAGATGAATTTCCTTAATTCGATTTACATTTCAGTTTAGCAATTAATCTACGACGTACAGCAAGGATGAATATCGACCCTACAGTCCAAAAATTGAAATTAATCTGATTTGATGAACTTGTCTTTTGTGTATCACTCGTAACGGTTTCAGAAAACGGTACTAGATTGTCTGGAAATCTGTAATCTACATAATCAGTCAAGTCATCAATTTGATCAAAGTATGACAGAATCGTATCTCTCTGATGCACTCCTGTGTCAATAACATCAAATCGATCCTTGTATGCGACGTACCACATGTAATCTGGAATAAGTCCCACATATATATCTGAATCAGAAATTTCTTCCCAATGATCTTTTACAACGATTTCATAAGATTCAGAATTAGTGTTAAACCTTATTCCTGAGAAAAAGGTTGAGGATACTGTTTCCTCATAAAAGACTAGTAATTCTTTTCCACTTATAGGAAATTCCATTAAATTATTTTCAAATGGAAATACTGATACTACATCTGCAATAGTGATATCTCCACTTCTAAAATAATCACGAAAACCACCACCTCCCCATACAAAAGCAAAATTGTAAGATTTTGATAAATCGTAAAAATATTCTAAGAATGCATCGGTTGCCAAGTTTCCAATTCCTGAACCTGGATTATCACGAATATCTTGTGATGTGTATGTAATAACTTCATTCAATCCGATTAAATCATCCCAGTAATCCACAGTATCCTGAACATTTTGAACTGGAGTAACGGAACCCTCGATGTTGTCAATCAAATCTGCATTTAATGAAGAAACTTCTCCAGTTGATGTGTCAAATGAGAGCTCAATCTTTGCAAATTGTGTCATCCAGTGTCCAGCCATTACTACTAGTGAATTATTTGCAGCTGGATACACACCAGGAGTCCCCCCATGTCCTCCCAAGAAAAGTGGGATGTTTAGATCTGTTACTTGTGATGCCAAATTAATTAATTCATTTGGAACAACGTGAGAAAGCACAATAATAAGATCTGCACCTGCATTTAGCACATCATCATAATTATCTCTCAGGGCAGCTTCATAGTCTCCAAAATCAATATTCTGGGTGAATTTTGGATGAGTTGATGTATAGGATGATATTGTGGTTAATCCAATAATCCCGACTTGCAAACCTCCATGTTCCTGAATAACCCAAGGGATGGTGAAGTTGACCAAATTTTTCGTTCCCACATCAAATATATTTGCAGAGAGAATAGGAAATTGAGCCAAATTTTGCCGGGTGTTCATTGGTTTTATTCCATAATCAAATTCATGATTTCCAATTGCTGCAGCAGTGAAATTCATTGTATTCATTACATCTATTACAGCTTCTCCTTTACTAATAGTCGCAAGTGCAGGTCCTGTGTTTTGATCTCCTCCTGATAGCAAGAGAAATGAATCATCGGTTGGATCGTAGCCTTCTTCATAAAAATAACCCATCATGGTTGCCATCCCACCAAATCCATCATGTGGATTCAACCATCCATGTAAGTCGTTAATGTGAAACATTGTTAAATTAACCAAATTTTGATTTGTTTGGTAATTCCTACTAGGCCAGTATGTTTGAAATTCAACATTTCCAGATGTTGAGCTAACTCCTGCAGTCGATAAAATAAATATAATCATCAATAAATTGATTATTCTAAACCCCACCATTTTTCCCATTACTATCTAATTAATACTGAAGTATTTGTATCCAACGCGTGCTGGATGAATTAACTATTACTTTTTCATTTTCAAAATCTTGATTGATCTTTTGTTATAATCATTCCTGGTTTCCTTTGTGTATGTTTCCCTTGATCTACGACAATTTTACCATTGACAATCACGTACTCTATTCCAATTGGATATTGATGTGGATCCATGTAATCGGAGGTATCAATAATAGTTTCCGGATTTAATATCACTAGATCAGCATACGTTCCTTCTCTGATAATTCCTCTATCCTTCAATCCCATAGTTTGTGCAGGATAGGATGTCATTTTCCTAATCGCTTCTTCAAATGAAATTACGTTTTGATCGCGAGAATATTTTCCAAGGATACGAGGATAGGTCCCATAGGTTCTAGGATGAGGTTTTCCTGAGCCA
>JAAFKL010000003.1 GCA_021399405.1 Candidatus Heimdallarchaeota archaeon
ATTTGGACTCTTGAGCGTGGTTTTTCAACTATGTTTCCAAAACTTGTACAATTCTCACACACATTAAGTAGTGCCCCTTCAACTTTAATCGTGACTGGTCGATAGATTTCAGCACTGCACATTTCACATGTTTCGACTACTTTTTTTCTCAAACCCGTAACCTCTATTTTCATATCTGAATGAAACTAAAAAAATAGTTGGAAACAAACCCCATTATCTTGATAATAAATGTCTTTATCACTTACAAATTATACTTCAAAAATAGTGTAAGGCTGTCAAATACGATTTTGATAAAAGTAATTGTGTTCTATCTCAACTCACTTTAAGTATGAATTGTTATTCAAGAAACAGAGGTAGTTAAATTGTCTCAACAAAAACGAAGTTCACTCGAATTATATCATCTAAAACAGAGGATAAAAGAGCTTGAACGGAAGAAAAGTTTCAATTTGAGTACCAATTTAGTTACATTATACATCCCTCCAGGAACTCAACTTTCTGATACTACTGCTTTGTTGAGAGATGAACTTGGAACAACCACAAACATCAAGGATAAAAAAACTGGAAAAGCTGTGGCAGATGCCCTTAAAAGTATTTTATCAAGAATGCAATATTTGAAAAATGGTGAAAATGGATTAGCTATATTCGCTGGGGTGACTGAGGAAGCACAAAAAGTGGAGTATTTTGCAATTGATCCACCTGAGAAGGTGAGTGTCAAAACCTATCTTTGTGACAGTAAGTTCAGTGTTGAACATCTTAAGGATATGTTAGAAACCAAGGATCAACTCGGTATTATAGTAATAGATCGTGGAGGTGCTACTTTTGCCACAATCAGAGGAAGCTCATTAAACTTCATTGATGATGTAACAAGTTTTGTACCTGGAAAACATAGTCGTGGTGGACAATCGGCAGGTAGGATCGAGAGAGGGATTGAAATCCTAGCTAGAGAGTTCTACTCAAAAATGGCTGTAAAAGCAAATAAAATATTTATAGAAGATAACCCAATTTCTGCACTTGTTGTAGGTGGTCCTGCAATGAGTAAAGATGAATTTCTTGAGCATCCGAGTCTTGATTATCGACTTAAGGAAAAAATATTCAAAGTTTATGATGTTGGTTATACCGGTGAGATTGGCATACGAGAATTGCTTGTACGAGCGGCAGATGATTTAAGTGATTATGCACTGATCAAGGAAAGAAAATTAGTTCAGCAATTTTTGGAAGAACTGGGAAAAGATTCTGGTAAAGTACTATATGGTGAAAAACCGGTTCGAAAAGCCTTGAAATCATCAGCTGTTGATATTCTATTGTTTAGCGAGGGTATCGAAAAAGTTCAATCAAAAATTGAATGTTCAAATTGTCAGAAACAGTTTATTGAATCCACAAATTGGATTGATCAACAAGAATTAAAGACAAAACTAAATGGAACGCCTTGTCCCAATTGTAAGCAAGAAGGTAGTTTGTCAATTAAAGAAGATTGGGAACTAATTGACGAGTTTGAGAAGTTAGCATTAGAGACTGGTGCATCAATTGAAGTCGTTTCAACAGGTCATGAAGATGGTCAAATATTATTAAATTCTTTTACAGGAATTGGCGCGCTATTGCGATTTCCTGTTGAGTGGGCAAATTAAAAGAGACCTTCTTGATCCCAACTTGCGTAGAGTTCAACCCATTGTTTTGCACGTGAGTTAAATGTGGGCAAGTCATTTTTCATCATATTTGCTGCTGACGAATGAAGTGGGTCATCAGGATTAGGGTTGGATAATAGAAAGCGTAATGACTCAACTATATCAACCAAATTATTTGCAGGTGCCCAGTGTTTACCTAATATCCCAATACAGATTTTATCATTGAAGAAATTCGGATGCCAAATTTTGGTTTTTGTTTTAACGATTGGAGGTTTGAAAGGGTATTCTCTTGGAATCTTTATCTCAAAAATAAATACTCCACCATCGTATTGTCCTGTTCCAATGATGAACCCTTTCCATCGGGTTACATCTCCATCGATTGGGTCAAAGCTTGGCTGTTCTCGTTTCATTTCATCAGCTTCAATTGCCAATCTCATCCAAAAATCTTCTTCTGGTAGCATAACGACTTAACCGCTCTATTACTCGATGTTGCATGGTTTTGTTTTAATCTTCCGTTGTTTCTAGTGAAATTGTATTAAATTAGTATCAATTAATTTGTGATTATTTATCCATTTCAATTTTCTTGAGCAAACTTAACAATAAATTTAGAAGCCCAGCTTCATCTGGATTGATTTTAGCATCCGTGTCGGCTTCCATCCATGCAAGTTCAAGCATTTTTGCTCGTGCATCACGTAATTGTTTAGCCTCATCCTCGTCTATGATACCGTCCTCACATGCTTCATCCAACAATTTTTCATAATCAAGGACATTCATCTTTACCTGATCCAAGATAGCTTGTTCGTCCTTGGTAATCACATCATCTTCACATGCTTTTTCAAGTAAGGCTTCATATAATTTTTGCATATCTGTAAGTTCATCCATATTTTTCAATATTACTAAGAATTAGAAAAACATCTCGGATTATGGTCACGATTTAGCCAAATTCAAGTTGTTTCACATTATTTGAATAGAGAAATTGATAGAAAAAAATGGTGGGCCACCGGAGATTTGAACTCCAGACCTTCCGGTTATCAGCCGAACGCTCTAACCAAGCTGAGCTAGTGGCCCGTAGGGAGAGATCGGATAATCTGTCCTTACTAAATCCTCCACTTTGTTTTTCTGTTTTTAATTTAACGTTATTTAACAAATAATTATGTGGATTTTCAAAGTCGTAATGACAAATATATCAATCAGATTACCTTACTTGTTATCTAACTTATATCAATTAATTAAGGAATTGAAAGATGAAGACAAGATTAAATATCTGTTTATAGATTAATCTAACTAATTTTCGAGTACATTAATAATTTCTAAAGATATTCGTACATGTTCAAAATTTTAAATTTCCCCGTCTAAATCATCACTTATGATAATTAAAAATAAATCAAAATAACAAATAATTTGAAGAGGTCATATAATCATAAATTGTTACTTGAATCAAATTTATCTCCAAATCATACATAGAACTGCCTTTGTCATTGCGATAATACCTGCATTAGTTATACCTCTCCTACCTCAAATATTTACTGAAGCCAAAGACAAAGCATTTGTTGAAAAAGCCCATCGTTATATGTTAATAACGATAAGAGCTGTGTTGTTAGTTTCAATTGTATCAGGGATATTAAGGATTCCAGCTGATATTAATTTTGCAATTGCGGCTAAAATCACTCTAGGTGGGCTGGTAGTAGCTTCATTTTACTTAATCAAAGACCGTACAGATGATCAATATTTCCAACAAATTACTGGATTAAGAGTAGCATTGATGTTAATCACAGGTTTACTAGGGCTACTGATTTAGTTGTAAAATAGGTAAATATTGTTAAAAGTTAACTGTTGATTATTCAATCATTAATGTGAAATTTAACAAGTGTAAAATAAGCATTCCTTAACGTCATTACGTGAGTAGTGTGTCTGAAGAGAATGAAGATTCTGTTGAGTCATCCTCAAACCCGATTGATAATGCTGATAACTCTGTAGCCAGAAGTTATTTCAAAGTTTTATATGATGAAATTCAAAATTTTGTAAATGAGCCAAGGTTCGCAAAATTTGCATTTCAGTTCTTTATGATGGTAACAGGTGCCATCCTTCTGAGGATACTGGCAGATCGAGGATTTCCACTTCAGGATACCCTTCAATTCATGGGTGCCTGGTTCCTTTTGATGCTACTAGTTCCAACTCCAAAGGCAGCAAAAACAGATATTGATCCTTTCAGTGAAGAGATTTAGATAAAAAATTTAAGGATAAAAACATAAAAAATGGAGCATCAACAGAGATTAGACAGGACATTATAATATCACCAAAG
>JAAFKL010000152.1 GCA_021399405.1 Candidatus Heimdallarchaeota archaeon
GTTGTTGATCAACTCGGTCTGTGTAACGGCTGTCTTTCCTCTACCACCTGTCCAGTAGAGCACTCTGTACATGACAATTTGTGCATCGGGGGCCACACCCTCAATGTAATCGTCATTCAATTTGTAACCTATCACAGTTGCTGTGGTTGATGTACCGTGGCCTTCTGTGTCCTTGTTCCAGTCAGTCCTGTCCTTGCCAAGTGCCTTGGTATAAGAGTAGGAATACTGGTCTAAGATATTAGCTGCTGGGAAGAGATCTGCCCAACCAGAACCAAGACCTGTGTCTAGGATTACTACAACCGTATCTTTTCCTGTATAGCCTGCTGCATGTGCTCGTTCGGCGTCTATAACGTCATTCCACCAGGGATATTGAATGGTTAACGTGCTTTTATCCACACCAGATCCACCATTATTTCCTCCAGGTTTTCCTCCTCCGCCTTTAGCATCAAAGGCCATGACGGGGTCTGCATCTGCAAAGACTGCAAATGACATCGTAATAAAAATTGCTATTATCGTTAGCGAAAGTACTTTTTTCATACTTATCTTGCAACAAAATATATTTTTTAATAAATATTTCCATTTTTGTTGCAAACATTGAAACCTGAATACGAATTACGTAATAACTATTTATTTAATATCTACAAATTAATTATTAGATTTAATATCGGGAATGACTGTAAAAATTCGATTAAACTTTCTTTCTTCTTCTAGTAATTACAATCAGTAGCAAACTGAGATATATTGAGCTAGTTGGGAGAATGTTATTTGTCGTGCTTGTCTCCAAGGTATTCGTTTCTGGGGTGGAACTGATAGTGGTTGTTGCAGTTTCTTCAACTATATAGTACATGAATCTTTTAGTTGTGCTGAGATCATCCAATGTTTCAAAATAGCTGATCACAGTATCTCTATAATGATAACCAGTATCAGTCCCCGGATAGTGCTGGTAAGATTTGTACCAGGAATAATCAGTCATGACCCCAGAATAATACTTGTCTGAGCTGATTAATTCCCATTGCCAATCAACCAAGGTTTCATAAGCATCTTGTTGATCATTATATCTGATACCCGAAAATACTAATCCACTGTTCTGATAAAAATTTAGAACTTCATCACCAGTAATATTGACCATCATCAGATTATTCTCAAAGGGAATGACCGAAATTAAATCGGAAACTGAGATATTACCCGCACGGAAATAATCTCTAAAGCCTCCACCTCCATTAGTTGTTCCAAATGAGGAGTTTATCCCTTGTTGATGCATATAGTATTGAAATCCATCTGTTACCAGAGCTCCGATACCTCCCTCATATGAATCATAAATATCTGCGGACGCATATGTGATTGGGCTGTTTAGGTCCAATAAAGCATCCCAAGTATCAACAATCGCTTGAATCCCCTGGGATGGGATGATCGTCCCCTCCACATTATCAATAAGCTGTCCCGAAAGAGAAGTTACAGTTTTACTAGTATTATCATATTGAATATCAACCTTGGCAAATTGATGGGCCTTATGAGCAGCCATGACAACCATTGAATTTCCCACTGTTGTAACAATGGGTGTGCCTTTATGACCTCCTAGGAAAATCGGAATGTTCAGGTCAGACACATCACTTGAAAGTTGAGTTAGCTCATTTGGTGTAGCATGGGCCAATACAATTACTATTTCAGCACCCGCATCTATGATATGTTGATAATTATCTCTGATTGCGATCTCGTAATCCCCAAAATCATAATGCTGTGTGATTTTAGGATGTGCTGATGCATAGGTGCTAGTTGTTGTGAGACCTATTATGCCAATCTCGATTCCAGCATGATTTTGAATCACCCAGGGTGTTGTGAAATTAGCCAGATTTGTGGTTCCTGCATCGTAAATATTTGCTGATATGATGGGGAAATTTGCCAGATCTCTTCTCTTCTCCATCTGATCTACACCGAAATCAAATTCATGATTGCCAATAGCTGCCACATCGAAATCCATAGCATTCATCACATCTATAACAGCTTCTCCCTTGCTCGCGGTTGCTATGGCTGGCCCTGTGTTCTGGTCACCACCTGAGGTGAGGATGATATTACTATTATCTGAATATCCATGATCAGTGAGATGTGAGTACATCGTTGCCATCCCCCCTATTCCATCACGAGGATTTAACCAGCCATGAAGGTCATTTACATGAAACAATGTCAAGTCAATTATATTATCTTCAACTGCGATAGTGTGGCCATCACTAACTACTGCTATTTGAAAAATAGTTCCTGTAAGTAAAAGGAGAAGGAGTAATCTCATAGTTATGGGATAGTTGCAATACATATTAGCGTATAGAATTACTAGCTATGAATTTGGGTAATTGATAACGTAATTATATTATTCTGATATGAAGAATGATTATTATTGTCAATGTGAATGCATTGTGGATGTTGGGAAGGGTATGTTGACTTCTTCTTTTTCCAATTTTGCCAGTATTGCCAGATTTATCTCCTGCTGAGCATCCAAGAACATTGTATAATCTGAGTTGGTGATATGATACACCAGTTGAAAATCCCAACTATATGCTCCCAGGGTTGTCAAGTGAGCTCTCCCGAATTCAGTGTTTTCGACCTTTTTCACTATTGCCTCCATCCATATTGGTATTTTTTTTAATTTAGCAACTGGTGTGGAGCAATCCACCCCCAGATTTAAGGTTACCCTACGTTTTTCCATATTTGACATATTGTTAATTCTCTTATTTGATAGTTCACGATTGGAAATTACCAGTAAATGTCCGTTTGAGGTTCTGATATGCGTTGACCTAATACCAATTCTAAGCACCTTTCCAGAATCTGAACCAACCTTGATTGATTCACCTACTTTGAAGGGTTTATCCAGATGAAGTACTACAGATGCAAAGAAATCCGCTATCAAATTCTGCAGGGCAAATGCGATACCAAGGCCCAGAATAGAAAGTCCCGCAAGGTATGCGGTGATGTCTATTTCCAATATGGACAAGTAAAATAACAAAACACCCACTGCCACTAATGCTTTTGCCACTGTTCTGAAAAATGGTACTAAGTGGTTCAAATCTTCATCGCTATCAATATAATGGTCAGCAACCTCATTGACAATTTCTATCAGGATTTTAAATGCATAATATGATATTAAACCCATGAAAACAAGTGATAGGATAAATTCGATCTCAATGGCTAATATAAGGGTATTTAAAGCAAAGAATATACTTAAAATAATACCAAAAAATAAAGTTAAACCCTTATCTAATGCATTCCCAACATGCCTCACTTTTTCAAATCTTTTATCCTTTACATCAAAATTCTTCATTCTCTTAATAATAATTTTCTTTACTATGAAAAATATGATGAGATAGATGAATAACAGGAAGAATGCAATTAAGTAATCCCAACCTGTGTTGTTAAATAATTCAAATTCTGTAAGCTCTTTTTGATATGGAATGTCTACCATAAACATCCGAAAAATATTGTCTATATAAATCGTATCCCAATTTTATGATTCAAA
>JAAFKL010000153.1 GCA_021399405.1 Candidatus Heimdallarchaeota archaeon
ACGTTTTGCATTTTCCTGTTCTACAGAAATGGTTGAAGAGGGTTCTGAAGCATTGAAAAAGGTATTACTACCTTGAATTCTGAGTAATAAAAAACAAAATTGATCAATTGATCGAACAAAACACAATTGATAACCACGAGTAAATAATAAGATTTACTTGGTAATCAAACTACACATGAAAAAGCAGCTGAATTTGCTGATTAACTTAGAATTTTCGATCTATCCAGAAAAGTTATCTAAGACAATGTCTACAAAATGAAAAAACTGTCGGAAAAACGAAAAAGTAGAGTTATGGGTTTTAGTGCATCGAGAATAGAACATTAATTACCTTTTAATAATTAATTCTCCCCTTATTTATGATGGAGATTTCTTCACAACACAATATTGAGGACATCCCTCACAAAATTGCGTGTGATGAAAGTGACAAATCTCAAATAAAAAAATATCCTAATTTTATCAGAAATTTTGAAATAACTGGGGGGTACCTATCAATTCTAATTGGAATTATTTCATTATTATTACCAAATTTTAATTACCCCGCACCATGCATTGCGGGATGGCCAACTGATGTAATTCCATTTTATAAATTCTTCGGAATATTATCTCTAATTATTGGAATAACAATATTGAAACCATATTCTTTCAAACATTGTGGATAATCGGATCAATCTGGATCTTTCTGATTTGGGCAGTATACCTTTTGAATAATGCAAAAAAAGTTCTCGCATTCTTTGATAGGCTTTTAGATATATGGCCATTTTAATTCAGATCTGTTGGATGGAAAATAATTACAATTATATTACAAGATTGAAAACATGATAATAAATCACATTTATAATGATTTCGAAAATTAGAATATGTTTATTATATGAAAGCGATCAGGGCTACAAAACATGGAAAAATATCTGAGGTGACAGAGTTGTATGAAGCTGACCTCCCAGAAATGAAAAATGATGAAGTTTCCTTAGACTTGGTAGCTGCACCAATAAACCCTTCAGATGTTATGTCAATAAAAGGGCTCTATCCTAAAAAAATAGTATTCCCTGCAATTATTGGTAACGAGGGTCTTGGTAGGGTAGTAACTTTGGGATCAGAGGTAAGTACAGTAAAAGTAGGAGATCTGGTTCTTCTACCAGCAGGATCTGGTACTTGGAGAAGTTCAATGATCACCGATAGTAGATCACTATTCCCACTTCCCGAAGCTGATGTGTATCAATTATCAATGCTCACTGTAAATCCGCCCACAGCCTATTTAATGCTAAAAAAATTCGTGGATCTTGGCGAGGGTGATTGGGTTATCCAAAATGCTGCAAATTCAGCTGTTGGTAGATATATAATACAGCTTTCCAAAATAATGGGATACAAAACTGTGAACATAGTCAGAAGAAAATCATTGGTATCAGAATTGAAAGAAATTGGAGCAGATGTGGTGCTAGTTGATGGTGATGATGTTGCAAAAAGAGTAAAGAGTGCAACTAACAATGAACTAATCAAACTTGGAATTGATGCAGTTTCAGGAGATGCTTCTGACAGATTAATTCGATGCTTGGGTTATCAAGCTACTTTAGTTGTCTATGGAGCTATGAGTCTGGATCTAATTAAACTTAATATGGCAGTAGTCCTAAGTGAAGATTTGACGATCCGATCATTCTGGGTAAGTTCTTGGTATCGCATTGCTCCCAGGGAGGAGATAAGAGAAACCTTCAACTATCTTACAAAATTAGTCGCAAGCGGAAAGTTGTTTGCCAAAATCGGGGCTGTATATTCACTGAATGACTACCTTGAGGCACTTGAGCATGCGGATATGGAGGCCAAGGACGGTAAGATACTATTTGTAAATAAAAATGCAGTTAATTAGCACCACAATCTCTTCACATTCAATAATGCACTCTTAGAACCCAATATTATTTCCTAATGGTTTAATTGCAAGAACCTTCCATATATTTATCAAAATTGATTTATCAGAGACCGAATCTTAGTCGGAATGTATTAACAATAAATTTTTACTCATGATAGATTAATCGAAAAATATATTAACTCTTATTTAAAACACTATATCTATGAAATACGGAATTTGGATTCCAAATACAGGTAGTCTTGATCCTAAACTTGCAGTTGAATATGCAGTTGCCGCTGAAGAAGCTGGATGGGATGGTGTGTTTGTCAGCGATGTATTTTCAGAAGGAGGATTTACTGATCCATGGATTTTGTTGGCGGGCATCGCAACACAAACAAATAAAATAAAACTAGGATCTTGGGTCACACCATTGGCTCGTAGACAACCATGGCAAGTAGCTCTTGATCTAGCAACCCTCGACCATTTATCAAATGGTAGGGTTATTTTTGGGGCAGGACTTGGGGTTCCTGAAGACTTCACCAAATTTGGTCTTTCTTCTGATTCAAAGGAACGGGCTGCAAAATTGGATGAAGGCCTTGAGATAATTAACGGTTTGTGGGGTGGGTCATCTTTCTCATTCAAAGGTAAGCATTATACTGTCAATGATGTTATATTGCCAATTGTACCCATCCAAAAACCAAGAATACCTATTTTACTAGCCGGTTGGTGGCCAAATAAATTACCTTTCAAGAGAGGGGCCAAATGGGATGGTATCATGCCGTATTGGAACTCATTACCCAAAGAATTGTCAGAGGAGGATCTAAGAGAAGTAGTTGATTATTATAAGGAACTTGCTGATTTACCTGGTGAAATTGTCGTACCATATTATTATGATTTATCAAAAGGATTTATTGATCTTTGTCAAGAGATTGATGTAACATGGTTATTATCATCTGGCCTAATGGGGAAAGATATGAACACAATGGAAAAAATAAGAGAAGGCCCTCCATCTTTTTGATGGAACACCATTGTTCTTACTCGATTTTGTAAAAAATTATTGTCCAAATTTGGATCTTGTATGTCAAGTATTTCAAGTTTAATAATTAATCCAATCAGCTATAATTTTGTTGCCCTTGGGAGAAACTAAAGTGATTTTCAAAATTAGTGAAAGAATTGGTGCCAAAAAGAACATGGAGAACTTGACCTCTTCTATCGATGTAACAAAACCTAAAGGTAACCCTGCAATTAGGGTGACTAACGCAGCGAATAAGCCAAGTTGTATGGTAAAGTGTTTGCGGTTTAATAAAGAAATAACAAAGCCTGCCCAAGCGAATGC
>JAAFKL010000154.1 GCA_021399405.1 Candidatus Heimdallarchaeota archaeon
ACTAAGAATGTTATAATTAACTTTTATCTTACCAACTGACCGACTGACTTATTTTGTATAAAGTTTCGATTAGTACTCGGAGATAGTATCGCGCGTGTCAGATGAATCTCAAAAAACAAACGATAAAAGGATAACTGATGATAAAATTCTAGGGGATTCTCTTGATGGTGTTGCCCAACTTGAGTCATCAGATCACAAGCCTAGCAGTAAAAGTAAAAAGAAGGGTAAGGATGCAACCATCCCAAAAAGAGATTCAAAGGCTCGAACCGCTTCTGCCGCAGTATTCTTCAATGATAACAAAGCAATTGCAGGTTTTGGAAATTCGATGCGTTCGGTTTTCACTTCTATCAGAGAGCTGGTTGAGAATAGTCTAGATGCATCAGAGAAAAGGGAAAGCACCCCTATAATTAAACTAAAGATGCGCCGGCTTAGTAAAAAGGAGGTTAATAAACTGATGGGAACATCAGTTGTCAAAACTAAAGAAACACGCGTTGATTTTCTAGAATTATCATGCCAGGATAACGGAGTTGGTGTTAGTAGAGAACTCATACCACAACTTTTTGGAACCGTTTTGGCAGGAACCAAATATGGTGCCCAACAGACACGCGGTAGATTTGGTCTAGGAAGTAAAATGGTTCTCCTCCATGCTATGTCTACTCTCGATCTACCAATTGAGATCACTACTAGACCCTTTGGTGAGGATAAAACATACAGAATTAAATTATTTATAAATTTAGAAAAAAATGCCCCCATCATTCACAAAGATGAGGTATTTGTAGAAGGAGATGAGTACTATCTTGATGATTATGGTACCGCGATTAAAGTATCATTCACAGGTAGCTGGAATCTAGCTAAAAATTATGTACGTGAATATTTCAAACAATTAGCAATCATTACTCCCTATGCAGATATTGAAACCTCTCTCCCAGCTGATGAAATTGGTGTACAAGATGAATCATTTTACAAGAGAGTAGTTGATGAACTTCCAAAACCTCCAGAGGTGATCAAGATCCACCCATGGGGTACAGATATATCCACGTTCCGAAGAGAGATGTCTCATTCAGATGATAATACTATACTCGATTTCTTAGTAAATACATTTATGGGGGTCAATTCAGCTTCTGCAGAATCATTTTTACAAGAAGTAGGAGTAGATCCATCAATCGCCCCAACTGATCTCAGTAGTCAAGAAATTAGGAGAATAGTTCACGATGGCTTTACCCGGGCTCTGAAAGAATCAAAGCTTGTTAAGAGAAAAAGGGATAGGGTATTCAAATTCGATGAACCATCTGGTGAAGCACTTTCCCCCCTGGGTGCAGATAGGTTGAGGAAGGGATTGGAAAAAGAACTGCAGCCTGAATTTGTGGAGGCAATAACCCGTCCACCACATGCTTATGCTGGCCATCCATTTATAATTGAAGCTGCAATTGGTTATGGTGGTGGGGTAAATGCTGCTGCTGCCTCTAAAGGTGCCACTGTGGTTGAAAATAGGGTAATTTACAGATATGCGAACCGTATTCCATTAATTTTTGGAGCTGGAAATGATTTAATCACGCAAGAAATCAATGCAATTAATTGGTCTGATTACGGACTGACTAGGGGTACAGAACCACTAGCAATTGCAGTATCATTAGTATCTACTAAAATCCCTTTTCCTGAAACATCAAAAGAATATATCGCTTCTGTGACCGAAATTTCTGAGGAAGTAAAACTTGTATTAATGCAATTGGGTCGGAAATTAAAAACATTTTTAGGTAGAAGAAGAAGACGACAAAGAGAACGGCAGAGAAAATCAAGATTCGAGAAATTTGCCCCAAAAACAGTAAACAACTTATTGGGAATTCTTGAACAAGAGGATATGTGGAATCCAACCACCGGAATCGCACCTTCTCGAATTATCGCTGCTTTATCCTCTGGGAAACCAAGAATTGGATCAAATTTTATTCCTTATGGTACAAAGTTATCTGAAGCCCCGATTTGGTCTACATTAGATACGATTCAAAAACTTCAAAATAATAATATATTCGAGTTATCCACTTTTTTAAGAACGCCAAATACAAAATTAACTACAATCTTGAAATGGAAAGAAAAAGAGGTCGATTTAGTAAAGCGAAGGACAATTAATGAATTGGAAAATAAGGGCGAGATTTTGGAAATTGACACTGAAGTCTTATTGAAACCTGAAATTGAACGTAGATTCCATAAAAAGACAACAGATAAATTAATCGAATTACCAAGATTGTCCAAGGCTCTTTATCGAAGATGGATACGAAACACTTATGATTATTTAATTTCACCTGCTGATAAATTAAAGCTTGTACAAGGACTATTTGTCAAGTTGATGGAGGCTGAAAAAGTTAAGATAGTATCAGGCATAACTGAGGAGGGGGATGAGCTTTTGCTTGATGACCTCACAGATTTATTGGACCAACTATCGGACGGTGGATCTACTGGTTTCGAAGCCTTTTTTGAGGAAGAAACAAAAGAATTAGATGTTTCTGTAACTGCTTACGAAGATTTGAGTCCCATTCCTTACCAGTCAACATCTGAAAACCTAATTCTTACTGATATCAGACCTTCTTTTAATGATATTAAGGAATTTGAGGCAGTTAAGAAAAGAAAGGTTAAGACACTTTTTGAATTTTTGCTTGAAACTGCTCACCCTTCATCTCCACTTGACGAAAAGACGCTTTCCCTATCAATTGTGGGGACTTTCAAGGAAAAATTATTTGAATTGATTGCAAGCAATATGGAAATAGGAAATATTAAAGTCAGTGTAGCTGGTCAAGCATGGTTAGATGGTTATCTAAGAAATGCATTTAAGAGAAGGAATATTGATACACTGAATGATCTGTTAAACACAGATGATAAGATTCTCGCAGAGATTGGTGAATTACAAAGAACTCTATTTACAAACATGATGGATCCTTATGTTCAAGAAAAGGGGACAATTGCGATCAATCAATTTACAACAAATAATGCAGAAATAAAAATAAAAATACTTAAGAAAGCTGGTATTAATACTATTGAGCAATTTCTTTCTACCCCCATCACTGATCTTAGCCAGAATGAAAAATTAATAAAATATTTTGATATGTTAATTGAGGATTCAAAAGATGAATTGATTAGCTTCCTAACTCTCCAGAATAGCTTGGGTGAACTACCCTTGATAAAAATTATTCCAAAGGAGTTGGAGGAAGAATTAGATAATTTAGAATTATTCAATACAGTTGATTTTCTCAAGAAACCTGTTAAATATTTTGACCCGAAATTTAAGGATAGGGTAATATACGCTAAGCAGATAATTGGTGGCAATTTCACAGGATTCTCCCAAACTCAAACTAGATTGTTTAGTAAATTGAATATAAGTGTTCTGGAGGAATTGGTATTCCATCCTGAGGCATATCTAGAAGAAGAACTTACTGAGAGAGAGGTAAAAACTCTTGAATTATTGATCAATCAGTTAATGAAGCCAATTAATTACCTAGAACCCCAACTGCTACCCAGTTTAGATATTTTATTCGA
>JAAFKL010000155.1 GCA_021399405.1 Candidatus Heimdallarchaeota archaeon
CATTACCTCCATTCAAATTTTATGAGCGAATGCTCATAATGCTGCCAAGCTGAAAGTTTGGCTGCATATTCAGCCTCTTGACCGAAATAACGTTCTTGAGGTGTCATTTTAGTTGATGAATGTACTCGAACCTTGTTACAAAAGCCTCTCCAGTTGTCGACTGCTTCTTGAAGCTCATCAATCGTTTCTGTAAACACTAAATCCCTAGCTTCATATTGTAGGCTCTGTTGCACTCTTTCCACCTTTCCTGTAGTCTGAGGATGTCGAAGTCTTGATTTGATACCTTTTATCTTGTATTTTTTTAGAAATGCTTCAAACTCTTTTGTGTGATTTCTTGATGGATTATGTACAAATTGTGATCCATTGTCGTGAAGTATGGCTTCTGGAACACCATACTTCTGCACCAATTTTTCTAACGTATCCACCCAGGATCCCGTGGTTTGATTATCAGAGATCACAGCTGCTAAATTATATCGAGAATGGTCATCAATCACATTATACGCAAATAATTTACCCGGTTTGTAGAATGGCCCCACATTATCAATTTGCCATAATTCATTGGGTTTACCTCGTTCAAATCTTTTGTAATACACCTTCTTCTTACGATTTCGTCTTAGTTTACCTTTTCCTACCTTTCTCAGTTGGTATTGGGTTGTTGATTCAGAAACATATCTTTGACTTTCCAACGAGATTGCTGATGCGATGGTTCGAGATGACAGTTGGCGATTTCGCAACTCAAAGATGCGTGACAAGATCTGTGATGGTAATCTGCCTGATTTGGGACCTGGTTTCATGGGTATAATACCATCGAGTCCAAATTCGATGTATTTCTTGGATTTTCGATAATAAGTCGCTCTAGCAACTCCAAACTGCTCAAGAATCTGATTAATCGTTTTATCATGATATTTCGATCGGGGATCCGATCGATCCTCTATGTTCTGACAAAGAGAGATAAATGCTCTGACTTGATTGTGTTTCACTAGGACTTGTTCAATTTTGGACGTCAAGAATTCAAAATCAACAGGTCCTTCTTCTTCATTATGTATTATCTGGGTGACATGTCTAGCTATTGACATGTGTCTCACTAATTGTTGCTGTTGATAATCGATCGATCCAAATTGAGTCTTTGCTATGGTGATGATATCCTCCATTTTATGATCCATTTCGTCCATTCTACCGAATGATTTGTCGATCCGGTTTAGACTCTCCTCATTGGAATTAACTCCTCTCCTACCACCTCTGTAAATCCAATCAAGATAAGGTCGACATTCAATGAGAAAGTACCAGAAGTACTGTTTGCATTTGTAAACAGGGATATGGAATAATGTGAACCACATTGTCATCTCCAGGATAAAAGGTCTTGTTATCTCAATGAAATCAAGCGAAGGTAAATCATCATGCATGATGCTAATTATTTCATTAGTATCATTGTAATAGTTGTATTCGATCACTGAAGGGAACCAGTAATAACGACAAGCGAAATCTCTCTGAATTGCACCAGCGATATCTAATAGTCGATTGAAATAATCTTGATTAGCTCCAGAGTTTCGAATTCTCTTCTTCACATCTATTCCCCAGGATTTTAACCAAACTCGTGCAATCTGAAAATGCCATTTTCTTATGTTTTTTTCAATATCTGCAAAAATTGTGAAATCTGCAATTTCTCCTTTCTTTGACTTCAGATATTCTTTGAATTTCTTATCGATCAGATTACAAATCTTGCGGACCCATTTTTCAAAATCTTTTCCTCTATGTTTGGAAGCAAGTCTTTTAGTTGCATATAATGAGGATAACATTGCTTCCTTCAGCACAAGCAACCTTTTTTCAATCGGGTTATCAATGGGTACTATATCCATTGCTATATTATCAGTGATGAATCTTATATAAGGAAAAATCGTGCATTTTATTTTTCATCAATCACAATTTCATATTTTTAAATTGGTTCAGAGTGCCCAATCATGTGATTAAACCGCATTTAAGTCAATTCACGGGCAATGTGTTAATGCAGTATCGCAAAACATTAAACTACAATGGTCATCCTCAGTATGTATTTGGGAAGAAATTCCTTTCTACGCTGTGGGCTCGTGGTCTAGCTCGGTATGACGTAATTTCCGCCTGAGGGCTGAAGTGTCAAGTTCCTTGACGTTAGGCAAAAGCCGATCAAATTGGAGTATCTCTCTTTTGTGAAAGGGGGGTCCAAGAAAGGTCGTGAGTTCAAATCTCACCGAGCCCACTTTTTTTTTTCTATTAATATCTTAGGGTTGAATTAAATGAATTCCAATCTAATTTATGTTGTTCCATAAAATTTTTGATTTTCTCTGATTGAATCAACTTTGCAAATTTAATGACATGTTGTCTTGAGTAAATGAATATTTCGGTTCCATTTTTTCGAAAGTTCCCTTTTGGACTGATCCCCTCGTGAATACAAAAGTCTGCTACAAAGTGTAACAATGGTTTGCTAGCGTTTGAAAAATTTAATTCTATGTTTTTTGTGTGAGTATCTCTCCTGATATGAAAGTAAATTGAACCATCAGTGTCAAACAAACCTTTCATACAGGCTATGGACAAGCCTCGATTTTCTTTCTTTTACCAACCCGAATCGAAGTTATTAAATCAATCATTTAGATAGTATTCTCCTCTCATGCTTACAAGATATCTTCCTCTGTCATTTCAATATCATGACATCATTTAATTCGATTGAACTAGTAATAGTCGTTCATATATAATATTATGTTGATCATAATATAGTGAATAGCAATAAGATTAATTGAAATTTCATTTTATCTTCAGCAGAGTGTATTATGAATTGATGGACTTCTTTGTCAGATTATTATTCAGATAATGATTACATTATTGGTTAAATGTCACTCTCATTGGCTTGATCAGTAAAATTTTGATAATCAATAAAATATTTTAAATATTCCCAAAGCAAATCATAATTGTTGAGTACCATCAGATGATGGGGAAGAATGTCTTTATACCAATCATTTTTAGTTTCTTAATTTATCTCTTAATCAGTCTCCCTTTTCTCACAGCACAAAATTCTCATTTCAATCCAGATATGATAAAGGTGGCTCCTGGACTGATTTTGCAATATGATGTTGAGTCTATAAATGAGGTGTACAATGTTGATGACGGTGTCCCAGATTTTGATTCCTCAACCGATAATGAAACAATCACAATTGTTGAGATTGATTATTTAACTGGTTTTTTGAATATAAAATACCAATGGAGGCCTATTGAAGATTTTTTTATCTTTTATAATTCCTCAATGGATCGTTTTGGCGAAATTGTGATTTATGTCAATTGGGAGTACTGGAAAAATAATATTTCTACAAATACTAAACAGTTGACAGCTTGGATCGAAGATGACGCTGCCTATGATCTTAGTATCATTGATGATGATAAAAATTTTGGCTATTTTATTACTCAGGAGCATGAAGTAAATTCTTTTGGAAGAATTTCAAAACATTACAATGAAAAAAAATTGCTATATTCGAAAGTTTATGGAGTCAAAACAGAGGAATATTACTCGACTACTGAAACTGGCCCCAATAGTAGAACAGAGTATAAGTATAGGTCGTATATTTTAACAACAGATTTAGGTGTAACTACAGAATTAGATACTCAAGGTTTGTTCACAGTGTTATTCGTACTCGGAATTGTTATCATATTGACAATAATTATTCTAAAATATCGCAAATCCAAGCGAGATTGAACCTGCAAATATAATTGTAAATCAGTCTACAAATCCTTTGTACACATCCACCAGTCATAACAGTGGAGTGATTTATCAGCCAATCTTTCCTTTGCAGTATTTACATCTTTAGCCGGGGGAATCTTAGTAACTTGGTACTCATGATAAATACTGGACAAATACATCATAATAACTCGAAATTTATTATTTGTTGATATATCAATTGTACAATTCGATTTGCTGTTTAACTGGTTGGGATATACATCTGCTTAGTTAATTTATTTCTTATCCTTTGGCCACATTTCTTCTTTCAAGGAAATTTTGTTCCTTGTGATTAGCAAAATAATGGTAGAAGAAGCAAAGAACACAGTCATAAATGCAAGGAGCACAGTATTACTTTCCAAAAATTCCAAAACTCGACCCATAATTGATTTATCACTATCGATAATATTAGGTAAATTCGTCATTTCGGTCCTTACCCCCGTATACTGCTCATCTTGTTGAATTTCTGCAGTTATAGATACTACTTCTTGCACTGACCTTGTCTCATCTGCAGACAAAGTAGCAACTGCCACTCCTTTTTGATTTGTTGTTGCGATTTTTAGGAAATTTGTCAGAACGCCATCAACAGCGACTAGCTCAATTGAAAATATTACCTCAACATTAGATGCCGCTTGACCAAATTTATCTGAATTAACACTAGCATAGTTTACAATTGCTACGATAACGAATACTTCACCCTTCACTAATTCGGGTGCGGCATCAATTCTAATATCAAAAGCGTGTGGAATTAACACAACATCCTCAATTATCTCCCAGCTCTGATAACCCGATTTGTCGAATTTGATTTCCCAATAATAATTTCCTGGGAGGATATCTGTGTAATTAAGTTCCAAACTAAAGGACCCATCCGAAGCGGTTGTGAATAGAGTTTCTTTAATTTTACCAACTAATGTATCATTTAGAAATAATATTACGGTAATCTGACCATCTGCCACTGGTTGTGAATCAGAAGTCAACCAAACACCTGATATGATATCGATGTCTCCCTCATACACTATAGAACGAACTGTAATATCTGGATGTGTTGTTGCAATTTCCTGATTGACTTGATAGCTACTAATTGAATCAATTGAGACCAAAGTCAAACTACCTATCAGAAGAAATAATTGGAAACTGATCTTTCCCCAATTCGTCTTCACGAGATTATATGTAACAGGGTTGTCTATATCTTTTCGTTTTTTGTAGTATCCAATTGTTACTCGAATATACCTTATTTGATCAGAAAACGCAAGTGAAAACAAATTGGGTGACAATTTTGTATTTTATCTCAATGAATATTATATATTCTCGTGAGTGATTATTATTAACTCTTATGACAGATTTAAGGCCAGGATCGGAAATAGCAGATGGAGTTCATTGGCTAAAAGATTCATATGTGAACATGTATCTTATTGAACATGAGGATGATCTGATCCTAATTGACACTGGGATAAATAAAAAAGCAAAGAAAGTTTTCAGATACATTCGAGAGGAGCTGGAATCTCGGAAAATCAGTAATATAATGTTAACTCATCATCATCTGGATCATATAAGGGGACTGCATTCTTTACATGAAGAATTCCATTCTCGCATATTTGTTTCTCAAGAGGATAGCGATGTAGTAACCGGGGCTCGAAAGTCACCTCTCCCAAATAACATATTTATGAAGCCGCTTATGTATGTAGCGAGAGGCTTAATACGAGTAAAACCAGTGACTCAAATTGAAATTGCTTCCGATAAAGAAACAATAAGTGAATTTTCCGTTCATCATCTACCAGGTCACACTTTGGGGTCACTTGGATTTCTAAAATCTGATGCATTTTTTAGTGGTGATGCGGCCGTAACAACAAAAAAAGGTGAGGTGAAACTAGGTCCAAAAATTATGGCAGAATCTATGAGTCAATCGTATGCTTCACTGAAAAAGTTAGCAGAGTTAAAATTTGATATTTTACTTCCAG
>JAAFKL010000156.1 GCA_021399405.1 Candidatus Heimdallarchaeota archaeon
TGAGGTAATAATGATTATTGAATTATTAAGAAAACTTAGGACACTCGACCATAATTATTTTGTATATATTGTCGAATAGAAAACTGAACCACATTGACTGAAATTGTCCATTTCTCCTATGAATCAAATGCACCCATTGAAACATCAGACAATTATTTTTTACAAATAAAGGCTCATGTTGAATATAATGGAGAGAATAGTGAAAAATTACAATCTGCGATTAATTCAACTTCCATCAAATTTTTTAGATCTGTATCCTTATTTGATGCACTTATGTTGTTAGAAGATAACGAAGGGGATATTTGTAAGAATTATTACAAATCAGTGAGAGATAATTTGTCAGAAAATCAGCTAGAAGTTGCAAAATTTATGTTGACAACCTTAGATGCAGTTCAGATAAGTGGAAAAGAGGACAAAATTAAATTCGAGATAAACCCTGAACTCGAAGGTAAGAAAAAGAAGAAAGGCTTATTAGGCAAATTATTTGGGAAGAATTAGGATGACCGATCAAGAGAATGAATTTTCATTTCCACTGGAACGCTCCCCAGCAATGAAAATTTTGGGTGGATTATGGACTGGAAGTTTTTCGGGTCAAGTACTTGTTGGTGTTTTGTTATTCATCGGAATCTTATTTATGGGAAATCAGAGTTTCAACTTATTATCAATTTCATTTTTCATAGGTTTTATCATGCCAATAGTATATTTAATGCATACTCGTATTGTAAAAACAGGTAAGAAATTGATGAAACCCTGGTGCGATGTTAAAATAGAGAATAATATTTTGAATTTTAGAACTGGATTTCCGAATACAACAATCCCCGGATGGCAGGAAGTAACATTAGACAAGAAGAATCGTGATTTCATAATTAAGGGCAATCAAGTTGGAGGATATCACCTTAGATTGAGTGGTGATGAGATAATCAGATTAGGGCTTTGGATGAATCTTGATCATGCACGCAAAGCAGCAAATGATTTATCTGTTTTAACCAAAGGAAACGTTACAGAAAATACCACTGACGATGAGATTACAGAATGAATTAACCCGATATGACATAGTAATACATTTCATCACCTAATAGTTCCACGCCCACATACCCGCTTTCTTGTAATTCAATCAGGTGATTTTCAATCGTTTTCCGTCTTCTGTTAAGGAATTTTCTCATTTCATCAATAGTTGCATGTTCAAGCATGATAATAATGAGTGCGGTATCTTGAACTGCTTTTGAGAACCCCAATATGTTCATGATATCCAAACGTTTTTTGGGATCTAGAGATCTTGATATGTCTACTTTGTATTTTCCACGAAGTAGTTCAATTATTGTCTCTTCAAATCCCACAAATAGTGATTGATCTCCATTCCAGGTCTCAATTTTACTCTCATATGTCTTGATAAAACGATAACCGATGTTTTCTAATAATTCTGTTGGTCTCTGATCATCGCTACATGCAATTACCACTTGAAATTGATCCCCGAAAAGTTGCATATGAAAAACAAAATCGCGTAATTGGAACATCTCAGCTGATCCTGGTTCATTAGTTAATTCTCCAGCAAGTAATTGTATAGTTCCTAATAGTCCACAAAGCATTATGTCTTCGGGAAGATTGACGTCTTTAGTGAAACGATCAATAAACAATGGCCGTCCATCAGTAGAAATAATGTAGATGGCATAGATGATCACATGTACATATTGATTTGTTTATTCTTAAAGTTCGAGTGGTAACAGTAGATATTTCATAAATGAGATAATAATTTTATCCGAACAAGCCAATCCAATGGATTTCAGTACAAAAAATATGATTAACTCACAGGAACATTACCAATTAAATTAAATTCCATCTTGGAATAACAAAATATGGAAGTTCACGCCGATCTGCATACACACAGTATTTTTGCAGGAGGTGCAGGAGGAGTTAGTAAGGATGGGGCTAAATCTTACTCCAAAATGACCAAAAGGTTTCAAGATTCATCAACTTTCTCTCCATTGAAAGGGGTGAATTTGCTTGGGACTGGAGATTGTCAATTTGGTCCGTGGAACCAATTTCTACAATCAGATTTAGAGGAGGTGTCTCCTGGAATTTTTGAATATACAGAAAGCTTCGAAAAAACACTTCCGAAAAATATTGATTTGGAAGACCCAAAATATCTCCTGCAGACTGAAGTAATTTTCACAGGACCTACTCCAAACAGCAAGAGGAAGAAAAAAGCCCACGTGCTAATTTATTTTCCTGATTTCACAAGAGTTGCAGAATATAATGATCTCTTAGATGAGTTCAAAGTTGCCCATAAGAACATGGCTCGCCCCTTTATTGTAAACGACACTGTAGAAGAAATTGAAATGAAGATGCATAAAATTCTCGATCTCGATCCAAATGTAGAGATTATTCCTGCTCATGTAATGACCCCAGAAGGAGTATACGGTTCAAATGACAGAATTAATTATTTGAATGAATTTTTTGGCAATGCAGACAAGAGAATTCATGCAATAGAAACAGGATTAAGCGCCGATCCATCGATATTGGGGCTGATACCGGAGTTGGATAATTTGACATTGATCAGCAATGCTGATGCACATTCCGCAGCTTTGAATAGAGTGGGAAGAGAATTTACTTCATTAAAGATTAACAAATTGGCTTACGCAAATATTATTGAAAGTATTCGGAAGAACAAAGTAGTCAGCACTGCAGAATTTCATCCTGCGGAAGGTAGGTACTTTCTAACAGGTCATAGAGCAGAAAGGAAAAAACCTGGAGTTCATATGAAAAACCAATATTGTTATTTTTCACCCAACCATGTCCCTATGGATGATATATGTCCAATTTGTAAGAAAGAATTGTCAGTGGGTGTTTTACAAAGAGCATTCGAAATTAGTAAAGTACAAACAGAAGATCAAGCACGAAAACTTGGTGATGGACCTCAAAGAAAATATACAACTATGGTACCTCTGATAGAAATTGTGGCTAAATCATTAGGAATGAAGTCACTTACCAGTAAACGAGCTTTCAAAACATATCTTGACGTAATTGTTGAGATTGGAACAGAAGCGAATCTTTGGACGAAAAACCTAGATTTGTCAAATTTTGATTTTCCAGTAGACTTAGCAGAAAATATTAGACAAATCAAGAATGGAAATTTTTCATTCTCTCCTCTAGGGTTTGACGGAACCTATGGAGAGTTGATCATAGGCGAGACCTCAGATATGGAAGATATTAAGATTATTAATCCGTAGCTGAAAGGGATTTAATTCGTTCAAGTCTTTCAGGCTCGTCTCTTGTAATCCAAATATCCTTGGATAACTCTTCATATGCTAGTTTAAAGTGAGTTGCTGATTTTGTTTTTTCACTTTTTAGTAGGTACAGTTCACCCAACTCTTCTTGATTGTAACCTCCAGGACTCAAATTGTTAATTTCTCTGTCTTTTTGTAATTGTAGCTGTAAATCCAAAGCTTGAACATTCCTTTCCAAATATCGGTAAGTTCTTCCTACACACCATTTTGCTGACAAAATGGTTTCCTGTTTACCTTGCTTTTCTCGAAATATCAATGCCTTTTCAAATAAATCAAGGGCTTCTAGATATTTTTCTTGAAAATTATATGTCCAGCCTAAATTGTTGTATAAGCTCCCCAACCAATTATTAGCACGTCTACTGGTTGATTGTTCTGCAATATTAATTGCTTTTAAATTCCATACTACTTGTTTTTCTTCTGTTTCAGCAACACCAAGCATGTGGGCAGCATCTACTGCAAAGAAATCTAAATCATTTGCTTCACTGATTTCAAATGCTTGCTTGAATAATGGCATTGCTTCAGATTTTTCATTATTTGATCTGTAAGCTCTCCCGCGTTCTAATAAAAAACGCACTTTAGCAGTATTGAGATCATCTGTTAAATGAACCTCAACCTTGTTTAAAATTGCATGAGCTTCAGTAAATTTCTGCTGTAAGCTTTGAGTTCTTGCCAATTGAGTTTGTAACTGTAAATAGTAGGATTTATTGCCACTCATCTCAGTTTTGGATAACAAATCTCTGAATTTGATCTCGGTTTCTTGAGGATTAGAATAGTCCCACATTTCATCAAAATCTAGAAATGGATCATTCATGAATTTAGACTTATTTTGAGACTTAAATATCCACCCATTGGGTTGAAATTTATTTTAATTCGAAATTAAGTAACAATATAATAGTAAAATAGTACAATGATGATTTGATTATCACAAACTATAATTTAAGTAGTAATCACCTCATGTTAATGACTACTTATCTCCCTCCTCCATACAGAATTAAAATGGTTGAGCCAATAAAACTACCTTCCAAAGAAAAACGAGAAAACGCATTAACTCTTGCACATTATAACTTGTTTAATTTATTGGCTGAAGATATTTACATAGATCTGTTAACTGATTCTGGAACTGGTGCAATGTCGCATACACAATGGGCAGCCATGATGCAAGGGGATGAGAGTTATGCCAATGCAAAGAGCTTCATAAGATTTAGAGATATGATTCAAAAAATTACTGGTTTTCCTGAAATCCTGCCAACCCATCAGGGTCGTGCTGCTGAAAACATACTATTTGGTCATTTATTGAAAAACTTAGAAAATCCAGTAGTTATATCAAATCAATCGTTTGATACCACAATTGGGCATATACTCTATAATGGAGCCACACCTATTGATCTAGTAAATGATGAATCCCGTGATGCTAAATTGATAAAACCCTTCAAAGGTAATATGGATATTGAGAAACTCAAGAAATGGTTAAAAGAAAACGATAATCCTATTGGAGCAATTACATTGGTAATTACCAATAATGCAGGAGGAGGTCAACCAGTTTCAATGCAAAACATAAGGGAAGTATCGATTATTGCTAGGGAACATGGTGTTCCATTTTTCCTTGATATAGCTAGATTCATTGAAAATTGTCATTTTATTCAACAACGGGAAGAAGGATACAAGGATAAAACATTAGCTGAAATAGCATTGGAAACCTGCTCTTATTCTGATGCAGTATGGATGAGTGCAAAAAAAGATGCATTTGTAAATATTGGTGGATTCATTGCTTTAAGAGATAGTGAGTTTGCAAACCATCTAAGAGAAAGATTAATCTTATTTGAGGGATTCCCATCCTACGGTGGTTTAGCAGGCAGAGATTTGGAAGCGATAGCAACTGGGTTGGATGAAGCAATTAATACCGAAGCCGTATCTCATAGAGTAAATCAAATAGAATATTTGGTCAATCGGTTACATGAAGAGGGCATCCCTGTGGTATTACCAGCAGGAGGTCATGCCGCATTTGTAGATGCAAAAGCTCTCTTACCCCATATCCCATGTGAAATGTTCCCAGCTCAGGCATTATCATGTGAAATATATCTTGAGGGTGGAATAAGGACGGTTGAGATAGGTTCCTTGATGTTCGGTACTGAAAAAGATGGAGAATTTGTCCCGGCTCAAATGGAATTAGTAAGACTCACAATTCCACGTAGAACATATGAAAAAGCACATTTCGATTATATGGTTGATGTGTTGGTGCGAATTAAAGAAAGAAAGGATCAGATTACTGGGTTACGGATAACTGAGGAACCAGAATTATTGAGACATTTCAGTTGCAAACTTGCACCAGCTAAAATTATCAAAGTCTAATCATTATCGTTTGAATAGATTTTTTATTACGTAGAAACCCATAGATGGATTATTGATCATCCGTCTTCTTAGATAAGGTAACGCGCTATCCCAATGAGTTGCAAAGGGAACATAAAGTCTCACGGTATATGATTCAAGTAAAGATTGTTGTACCTTAATCATCGGTACACCCATTAGTTGCTGAAATTCAATTTGATCTCTGCTCCAACCTTCCTTGACAGCTAAATCTACAACTTCCTGAATCGTGTTTTTATCTTGGGTAGCAACTTCCACAAAATGACCTTGATCAACCAAATCCTTAGTGAATTCAATTAATTTTGTTTTCATATCTCTTTTATTAGTCAGGGCGATGCTTTTGTCTTCATTGTATATTCCAATACAGATTCTAATTCTTGCTTTGATCCCCTTCAACCCTTCAATATCTTTCTTGGTACGGAAAAGTCGAGATTGCAAAACTGTTCCAAATGATGGATATTTGTTGATTAAGGATTTGTACAAATGCAGCGTATCATCTGTGAAGGTATGATCCTCCATATCCAAGGTTATTGATACGTTTACTTCTACTGCTTTGTCCAAAATTATTTCTATATTTTTCTGACAATAGTCTAAACTCTGATGAATTCCAAGTCCTGAAGGTTTTAAGCTGACGGTAATATATTCCTGATCCCGAAGTAGATCTAACAATTCAAGATATGTATTTACATTACTTTCCACTTCTTCAATGGAGAACACTTCTTCACCTAAAAGATCTAGAGTAGAGGAGAATCCTCTCTGAAGCCAAAGCTCATCAGCTTTAGCTATCCCTTTCTCTATACTATCCCCAGATACATAAGGTCTAGCAAAAAATCGAATTAGGAATCCTGGCATTAAATTTACTAGAAAATTCTTTAAACCCAACAGTTTTTCATTTTGATACTGGAAATAAATGTATTTCAAGTACTACCAAATGCTTTATTGCTAAAATTCATCAATAATAGCAATTCATAGTTTTCGTAATTTTGATTATGTTCACACAAAGGATTGCAAATCTAAACAAGATTCGATAGTTTAATTTCAGATTAGGATTTAACGGATAAATATAGAAGACTAAAAAGCATAAAATAGTTTGATGACTCTTGAGTAGTATAGTGCCTCTTGAATTAGTAGAAGTTTGTTTAATAGCAAATTTGCAATCCATTGGCCCTATCTATGTAGCCGATACTTCTAAAGAGATTTTTAATCTAAATACTGGAAATTTATTAGCTGCAAGATTAATTATCACTGCTGGCATGGGTAACTCTGCCTCACCCACAAACAAACTCCATGGACCCGTACCCATACCTGAATTGGAAATGGATGTTGAGTATGAAGGTTACTATTTAATTACAGAGATGGCACAACAACCAGCTCCCAAATCACCATTTTCAACGGGAAAAGGTTCGTTTATTGTATGTGTTGTTATCCCAGCTGATGTAAAAAAGGATTATCGACCATTTGAGCTTCAGATAGAGAATATAATTAAAGAAAGCGTTAAAGAAATTGATTTTGGGGCGACCATGACTGGGTTTATATCAGATGAAATAAAGGAAATTATCAAAACCAAGCTTGATAGGATTTACATTGATATAGAAGAGGCATTTGCTCTTGCTCAACTCTTTGAAGGGAACAGTTTGTTCGATATTGGCTTAATAGCGACTCTACCTGAGAATATTTCCAGAGTAGTAAAAAAAATCATAATGTATCCTCGAGGATTGCCAATTAACGATATTAATGACAATAATATATTAAAAACCTTAGAACTAGCTGGTTTAGTTGTAAGGGAAAACCGTGATGGTTTGGACTGGATAATCCCGAGGTGAAGAGTTGCGTAAAGACGTTGGTACCATTACTGTTTATTCTACACGTGGAGGAAATGGGAAAACAATTTGCTCTGTAATGATTGCAATTGCTGCAGCAAAACGTAATCTGAAAACCGTAATTATTGATGCCGATCTCGAAGCTCCATCATTATTACATTTATTGAAACCTTCTAATTTGGACCTTACTTGGGTGGATTTTCTTGAAGAGACAGAAAATGATATTTCTAAATTACCAGTTAAATCTTCAATTCCTAATTTAGATGTTATTTATTCACCTACTCCCAAAGTTGGGAAAAATTTTCTTGGATGGAAATCAAAAGATTGGTGGCAACAGGCATTAAAAAGGTCAATTACAGGTGAGCAAACCCTACACGAGATTGGTTACGATCTGGTAGTTGTGGATAATCAGTCTGGCACATCACTCAATTCAGTAAATAATATGGTTTTAGCAGATACTTCTGTAATGATAATTCGACCTGCAACATACGGTGTGGGTGCGGCAGAACATTTCATTGGAGAAATGTATAGAGTATTGCGTGACATTAAACCCAGAAAAGATTATTACATGTGGAATCAAGTATTTGATCCTGAGGATAATGAAGATAAGGATTTTCTCGAATCATTTTTATCAAAATGGGATTTGAATCTAAAAAATCATGGTCTAGTCAATGGTGGAAGAATTAATTTCAATACAAAGCTAAATCTAGGATTGTTAGGAGAAGAACCTCAGATTGAGGAATTCTTCGGTGAAGTACAAGCGCCGATAAATCAACTCTTAGATCAAATATTGAAAAATGGTGTATCTTAAACTTAACATAAATATTTACGAAAATGTTCTAATGTTTTGAGCCAAGCTTTTCCTGCTGCATCAGGTACGTGTCTTGGAGAATCTGGATTAAGAAAACCATGACCAACGTTCTCGTAAACTTCAATCTTATTATTATCAGATGCAGCTAGTAAAACTTCTTTAAACAAATTAACATTTTCCATTGATATCATTGGGTCTGTTTCACCAAATATACCCAGAACAGGTCCTTTGAATTCGGAAACCAGATCAATTGGGGTATTCGATGGTTCGTTCCCTCTTGTGGGAAATCCGTAATAGGAGACTGTTGCTTTAATATCAGGATAACGTACCGCGGCAATGTAACCATGGTTGAAAAAGTTAACTTTTCAAAATTAACATAATTTCACTTATAATCCCCTGTTGGAATATAGTTTATATTAGATGAATGGAGTAATAAAGTGAGACTAGGTCGATTTCTTAAACCAGATATGGTTATAAAGAATACACCGAAGGCTGGATCTCGTAAGAGTGAAGGAAGTCCACATACAGTCAATAAGAAAGTAGCGATTTTCTGTTCCTGTATCCGTCGTAACGAACTGCTAGTCAGATTATCA
>JAAFKL010000157.1 GCA_021399405.1 Candidatus Heimdallarchaeota archaeon
TCTATGTATATTGTTTATCAACTTCAGCTACCTAGATGATTAGTTTGGGATGTAAAAATATTTTTGAAGTGATAAATTATCATTTCCATAAGTTAAATAAAAAAAATTCAATTCCAATAATTCATTATCCCCGGTTTGACGTTCACTTATCCGTCAGCCAGATTGAAAACGCAAATATATTTTTGTATTTTCAATCATCATGACAGATTTTGTCATGATCGAAGAATAGTGTATTGAATAAGGTCTAATTTTGAGCAGACAATTTCTTTCGGCTCGAAAATAAGCTTCAAAACAGTAAAGTCTGCAAGCGATTTGTAGTCCATGAAAGTTATTGTAATGCTAGGGATGCCTTTATCAGGTAAAACCACTCATGCAAAGATCCTAGAAGAGGAAATGAATATTCCTCTTTTTGAAACAGGTACTTTTGTATATAAAGAAGTCGAGGAACGAGGTTTGGAAGCCACTCCTGAAAATGTCAAACTTGTAGCAGGTGAATGTAAAGCTAGATCAGATTCATATTTTACTGAAAAAGCAATTGAATATGTATTAGCTAACAATTCTGATGCTGAAGTGATTTTTATTTCCGGGGTAAAAGCTTTGAGCGAAACAAATTATCTTAAGGGTAAAATGGGAGATGAGAATGTGCTATTAGTTTCTTTTCATGCAAGTGTTGATACTCGACATGCAAGATTACTAAATGTAGATCGTAAAACAGCTTCAACCGGTGGGAAGGGTGTTGAAGATCTTGCTATGTCTCAAGATAAATCTCGATTTAACATTCGAGATACAAAAGAGCTTGAATATGGATTGGGTAAATTAATTGGACTTGCTGATTTTGTTGTAAACACCGAAGATAAAAAATGGCCATACAATAATTTTGATACAACTTTAGTTCATTTTAGAGAAATAATTAAAAGTTTATTAGAATAAGATATTCTTAAACTTCGATCAATGTTGAACTGAATTATTAGAGTAACATACACTTCCTAGTTCAACAACTCCAAGTTCAACTAGATTATAGATTGTGAAGAAGATGGGATGGTGACATCAGATATGGGGTCACTGAACGTGAATTCTTAATAATTAATAAAATTTAAAGAGAAATGTTCACTGAAATGAGTTATTCGAAAAGCGATAGGCAAAAAAAGAAAAGAAATACCAATCTTGCTTTATTGACATTTGATTTATTACGGGTTGTACCTGAACCAACTAAGCCCGAGAAAAATCCATATTCAGATCGGCTATCAGATTTATTATTTGTCATATTAATTTTCGGAATTGCAGTTTGGGTTAGATTTTGGGTAAGGGCCATACTGACTGGTGAATATGGAAACACCTTCAATATTGTAATTAATGAGGATGATACATTCGGTATCGGAAATTATCTTGGAGTTCAATCGGGACAACAGGTTCAATCTGAGGGGTATAATGATTATGAACATTACTATATTCCTTATGTTAATGCATTTGTAGATCTGAAGTGGAATCCATATTCAGGTAATATAGATGAGGACATCTTTCCTGATGGGACAGTTCTTAATGGTTATGTCTATGGTCCTATTTACATTTATGCGATATCAATTGGTAAGGCTTGGTTTGGACTCTCTGCCGAAGAATCGATTATTTGGTCAAATATAATATTTGACTCTGCTACTTACTCAATGGTATACATCCTTGCTAAAAGAGTTACAGGCAACATGATCGCAATGATTATCTCTCTTTTAGGTTCTCTCTCACCAATTGCAATTTTCTATGCAAATATTAGAGTACTCAATGCTCCTCAGATGAATTTTTTTGTATTAGTTTTCATTTATTTCTTTCTTGAGCATCGGGATACTATTTCTATGTTTTTCTTGGCTGCTGCAACCCTAACTAAGCAGTTTCCTTTATTTCTGCTAATGCCAGTTGGTTTCTTTATGGTGAGAAGGTATGGCTTTCTCAAAGGAGTAGCTATCTATTTACTTTATTTTGTATTTATTTTATTACTGTCTGTGCCTTGGATCTTACTTACCCCGACTGCATATATAACAAAATTATTTTTACCCGGTGGAGGTAAAGACATAATTAGTTGCCCTGAAGGGGGAGAAGCGACTAATCTAGTTAATGCTGAACTTGATTTAGAATCATGTGATGTTTATAATTCGACGAAAAATTACAATGATGTCGAGATCAGTGAATTTGGAGAATTTCTATTTCCATTAGTGAATAATCACTATATCTTTTTTGGAGCTTTACTCTTAATTTCCTTACTTGGATTTAGTGGCTATGATTATATGGAAAAGAATCCTAAGCTGTATTACCGCTTTTTTGCTGCATTTTTTGGAATTGCGCATGCTACTATTGCACGTGGAATCTATAAGTATTATCTAACTTTCTTAATACCTTTAATCTTACTGGCATTAATTCCAGGGGATGTTAGACATTCCCTTAATTTACGAATTGGAGCGAAACTGAATAGAGCTTGGAGTACTTGGATTAATCCTAAATATAGAATAGGCCAGGTCTCGAAAGAATATTGGATATTTTTCTTAATACTTAGTCTCTGCACATTTGGTGTTATTTGGTTTATTGATCTTACTATATCACTGTTTACAACAACTGAGGGATACCATAATGTTTGGTTATTAATATTGGGTTCATTAGCATTATTGTTCATATTGAAACCTGGTAATATTCCAAAGGATGATTTCCAGAATAGAGAAGATGTTATCACTTACAAACGCAAAGAATCCATTACATTAATTCTGATCTTCTCAATAATATATGGATTAAAATTTATTGCTGAGCAATACTTTGAGAATAATAGCGATGCTCTAAGAGATCATATGTTTATTGGATTAGGCTTTCTTCTTCTTTTCATGTATCTCCCATCTATCCAAAATTCTGTAACAAAGACTAATCTGATTTACCCATATGTAAATTTCTCATATAGTCAAATAATACTTGATCTAATAAGTATTGGAATCATCTTCTTTGTGGTTAATTTGTTCCATGTGGAATTATTATTAATTGATCGCTATTTTACTACAACTATTGTATTAGCATTTTCAATCTTTATTCTAGGATTATTGGGAAGTGAGATATGGGGATCATATTTTAAATTCTACGTTAATGTATTTAACAAATTTAGAAGATTATACTATCGATCTTTAGCTAATTGAGTCTTTTTCTCGCTGAAGAAGTCACGTCCAACATAACGTTATTGGTGGTGATTCTTATATTCTAAACGTTATCTATAACATAAAGAAATTGTGAATTTACTAAGCTGATAATTGATACTTGTGTTCAGAAGTTTAAATACCCGAATGACAATTAATAGAGGTTACAATCTAAAGATTGTCAAATTACACTTACTACTTTTGGGAACCAAAGGTGTAAGAGGACTAGGTAAGCATCTACCTGTTATTTCTTTCTTTGGAAGATTTACGGAAAAGTGAGAAACGTACCGAAACATCATATTGATTGTCCTACCCTGTTTTAAACAAACAGGAATGCTGGTCCTCAGCTTACGAACTGAAAATGATCTGCCAGTAGTTAAAGATCACGGAAAAACTGACTTTGTTGACCCCTGTAGGGTGAGAAGCAGAAGGAGGCA
>JAAFKL010000158.1 GCA_021399405.1 Candidatus Heimdallarchaeota archaeon
CTATAATTCTAGTTTATACTATTGGACCAGATATTAGTAAAAAACGAGTGATATACATGATTATCGGAATTATCTCCGCAGTTTTGGTAGGGAACTTAGTCATACTCATTGGCATCAGATCGAATTTTTCAGACCCCAATTCATTAATTGCTGATATTTCTTTGGGATCCCTAACGGGATTTTTGGAAGAGTTATTTCGATATCCTTTTTTGATATTTGCACAAGTAATAGCCCTTAGGTTGGGAAAGCAAAAAGATGATGATGAAGAATTGAAATTAAAATGGACCAAAGTTGATGATCCACATGGGATCGCCATTTACTTTGGTGTTGGATGGGGAATGTTCGAAACAATCTTGTATTACGTCAAACCGAGTTATGATTCCTACATCAATGGTGAGGAGTGGATATTCGTCGATGAAATTCAACCACTATCATTTAGAATTACCGGTGTTATGGCTCATGTTGCATTAACGTACCTTGCGCTGATAATTACAGTCAATAGGAGTTTCTACCGATTTTCGATCACAGTTCATGTTGGTGTTAACATAGCAAATGTCATATCCACCCACATAGCAGCAAATTTAGTGGCAGATGTGTTATTCTTATTATTTAGCAGGTTTTCCCTAGTCGTGATTGTATATTACATGTTAAGACCCAGGGTTAGATATCTAACACCAGCTCTTTTATTACTGTTTTCTGTCGGCTTGTTTTTGCTCTTTGTACTCATAGGTTCACTATTTTATCTTATATCGATCTTGATTCAAACTAAAATAGTTAATTAATATTATTCACGCATAAAAATTAAATAATAAGTATTCCATAACAAATATTATGGGATTAGCAACTCAAAATTACATCTACGTGCAAGATAAAAAGAGTTGTAAAAATATCCTTGAAAGTGCCTTGTATCACAAAATAGTTTCAATTGATATTGAATCGAATTCTATGTATGTCTATCATGAACGTATTGCATTAATTCAGCTGCACATCGATAATCAAACCTACTTAATTGACACAATCGTATTGGGACTACCAGCAGAGGTGGTAGAAATTCTCGGTAGTAATATGATACTTAAGGTATTTCAAGATATGAATTATGACCAGAGTATTCTCCTCAAAGAATATAACTGTGAGGTCAACAATGTATTTGATATATCTATCGCTGATAAAATAATTCAAGAGACAGATCAGAGCTCTAGCATGGAAAAATTGGTCTTTAGATATCTCCACAAAGAGATGAAATTTTCTAAAAAACAGCAAAAATCAAATTGGGGATTACGACCCTTGAATGCCAAACAACTAAAATATGCAGCCAACGATGTTAGGTTCCTTGAAAAGATTATGCATGAGATGGATAAAATCTTAGAAAAAGATTACCGAAAACAATTTTTTATTGTCTATATGAGATATCTCAAACCTGTAAACAAGGAAAGGATATACAACAGTAAGTATGTTTACAAACTTCAAAAGAAGTATGGTATAGAAGATATTGAGGTCCTCTCGAGATTACACCACTTACTGATAGCACTTGATAAGGCTGCAGAGAAAATAGATAAACCACCACACTGGTTAATACCTGATGCTACACTGTTTAATATTGCCTTGTCAAATCCACAAAATCTAGAAGTGTTCATTGAATTATCTAGGAAGACAGATGGATTGCAGGTAGATAGGGAATTTATAGCTGAAAGTATATTTTCGGTGTTGAAAAATAGACAACTTATAGAGCCAAATTCAAATCGAGGTCAATCCATAAAAAGATGGGAATATTTAGGAAATAACAATCATAATAGTAAGTACCACCCCGAAAATGTGATTAAAATCAAAAACTGGCGTTCATTAGTGGCAAAGAAATTAAGAATTCTACGAGGAATGGTACTAGATAAACGACCAATTGCATCTTACTCTGTTGAAATTGTCAATTTAGAAAAGAATATTATTTTCCCAGGAATCCCCATTAATCATCATAAATTACTTTTGGATGATCTGTATCATTTCATTGATTCTGGTGAAAGCATGCTATCAGAGGGAAATTTTTTGAATTAGTTTTATTATAGGAGAAGTAGTTTTAAGAAGAATGCGATTATTTACAGATTGAATACAAATTGAGTGATATCCACGACATATTCAAAATTGCTATATTTAGTCCATCAATGGAAACTTACAAACTCATAAATCAGGAGGATAGTATTTTTGGATATGAATTTAGCAAATCATACACAAAGACCCAGGGAGCGGCATTCGGATTTTCTCATTTTAATTTGAAAGATCAACGATTAACAGCACAATTCTGGGCTTTAGATGGGAGCAAACAGTGGGTATCAGTGAGAAATCTTTACTTGAAAAAAACCTCGGGAATGATTTTACTTTTAGACTCCAAGCAAAAAGGCTGGGAGGAGAGTGCAAACAGATTTATTGTTGAATTTGTGGCAGTGAATAGGTTTTCCGTACCAATTTTAATTGTGACAAACGCTCAAAATCAAAAATTAATGAACCAGATTACAAAATATAAAAAATCTATTGAGAGATGGACCGGATTTGGAGTTCCAATTATTAATCTCAATGCAAAGGAGAAATTTGATGAGGTATTAATAGATTTTATGACTAATGTGAAAAATTGGAGAGCAAAAACCGTTGTTATACAAACCTTAAGATTGTATTTCTCATTTGATGTTATTACTAAATCGCAAAGATCTGTTAATTCAATATTAAATCAACTAAGACAAATCTATATTTCCAGATATATCAGATTTGTTGATGATAATTACTTAAGGTCAATTATAATTGATGCTGCCGTAAAAGCGGGATTTGAGGTCACAGATACAGAAATTACCTATAAAAGAAAAATGGGTGAAGATCCATATGATCTAGTAAGAGTTGAAGATATACCTAAAAAACCAAAAATTACTAAGATGTAAATATTATGCAACATTTCACAAATTATTATTGAACACCATAGTTGATTTTTAGTATATCCAAATAAAACAGAAATTAGATGAGCAGTGTAAGAAAGATTAAACGAACACTTAGGGTTATTTTTAATGAAGATTTAAAAGTCGTGGCAATTTTTTTACTATTTATCACCACCATATTTTTTGGTTATACTATTTTCATGGGTTGGATGGCACCATATGGATTTGGTTTTACTACACCCAGTGTAGACAGATTTTGGAATGTATACTATGATGATTCTGATGGAGATTTGTTACCAGATATTATTGAGCAAACGGCGCCTGGAGTACCTGTCAGACACACTGATGGGAGAATAATAGGTTATGGTACAGGAACAAATCCCCTTGATATGGATTCGGATAATGACTTATTCACGGATGGAGCAGAAAATAATCTGGGATCTAATCCAAATTCATGGATTATGCCCGGATTTCTGTGGATAATTTGGATATCATCTGCAGTGATATATTTTGTTCTTAAATCTAGGGAAGAAGATTTACTCAGAGAATATAAGGAATTCGAACAGGATAGTGGAGGTGTCTCTGGGAGTGAAGGAAAGTTTGCATTTGGAACATCAAGTGTATTTGCCAAAGAGAACAAGGAAATGACTGCAGAGGAAAGAACCAAGAAAATTCAACAGGATGGCAGATACCAAAGAATGATGGGATTAACGGAACCAGAAGAAATTAAGGTAAAGAAGAACAGAACTAAAACAATAATGCAATTTACAGTCATTGGTTTAGCTGTGATTTTTATCAGATTTATACTGAGTCAATAATCATTTGCGCTAAAACGATCTCACAATTAATAAAATAAAAGAATGCATAAGTAAGGGAGGATACTATAGATACATTGGAGGATATAATATCAATAAACTGCTAATTACTCTCTTTTACTTCATCTTGTTAATAAGTGGATCAACAGCCCTAAACATGGATAATATCGTTGTAAAACCTAATATAGAAGATATAATTGATATCTATCAAATGGAAAATATATTAGGGGATGATTTGATAATAGAATTGAATTTTGATGAAGACAATTATGATTTAGCAGTGATGACATCGAATAATATTTATGCAGTTCAATACGCAATTTCTAGGAATTTAAATCCCATTTCGAATCCCCATTTAATCAGTATATCAAATGCAGAGGGGGCATTGAATGAATCAGTAAATATGAGGAGTTTGCATGAAGTATTATATCTAGTTATTTTCTCTCCTGAAGAAATTGCAGGAGATGCTACCCCCAGTCATGATTATGAACTAATTTCTAATTTCCCCTATTCAGATACAGTATTTGATCATTCTTGGGGCAATCAAAAAACAGGGCATATTTTTGAGAATGGTGACGAGTTTCTTGATGACAATGAATTTCACTTTTTTCAATTTAACATTTCAAAGGGAGATATTTTGGATGTCACCTTCGAATTGGAGATGCGGTCCACGGGAACAATAGAAATCATCTTATCATTGGCCAACAATGCGGAGGATTTGCTTGAAGATCTTGAAGCGATTTCACAAGTCACAAATACCTTACCAGAAGGAGTATATGCATATGATCAAGCAAGTAAAACTGAAGATGAACAATTTCGCGCACACATATCATTAGCATTCTCTGAAAGCATGGTTCTTAATTTATGGTTTTTATCGAATGATATTTCAAACCCTTTTGAGATGAATTACAAGATGGATACATCA
>JAAFKL010000159.1 GCA_021399405.1 Candidatus Heimdallarchaeota archaeon
ATTACGTGGGGCGAAACGCTTATCCCAGGATATCCACAATGGTTAAGTCAAGCGGGTGGAGCAAGATTCGATGATAAAGACCAAAAAATTGCCTATACCAAATATTGGAAAGAATCGCTAAGAATAGATGACCCAATAATTATTGAAATGAAAGAGTTAACTCGTGGAAATGATGTAATGCTAATGGGTGGCATTGCAGAACAAGATGGAGGTTCTATTTATTGTACACTACTTACTATACAACATGGAGAATTACTTGGAAGACATCGAAAAATAAAACCCACATATGAAGAAAGGTTAGTTTGGGCAGATGGAGATGCTGAAGGTTTGAAAGTATATGACTCAGCAGTCGGGAAGATTGGTGGATTAAATTGTTGGGAGAATTGGATTCCTTATTGTAGAGCTGCGTTACATGATCAAGGGGAGATGGTACATGTTAGTGTATGGCCGGGGTCAATAGATACTACAAAAACTATCGCTAAATTTATGGCTAAAGAGGGAAGATCATGGGTAATTGCAGCTTCAGGTATGATCAGAAGCAAGGATTTTGAACATTTAAACGGAAAAGAATTTCCGCTAAAACAAGCAATGATAGATGGAAGAGAAACATATCAAAATGGTGGATCTATGATTGTTGATCCGAAGGGAAATGTAGTGGCAGGTCCACTCATTGACGAGGAAGGAATTATTTATGCAGATATTGATGAGGATATTGTAATCCAAGAGCGTCAGAATTTTGATTATAGCGGCCATTACTCAAGAAAGGATATTTTCGAATTACGAGTAAATAAACCTCAGCAAAATGAACAGTAATGTTATACCCGAATTATATGATCTGATTGTCTAAATCTTTAAAAAGCTGAATTATCTTAGAAATAATAAGTGATAAGATCTGCTCATCCTCTTGCAATTTCAGGGTTCATTACAATTGCTATCGGTTTAGCAGTTCTACTTGCTGCTTATTTTCAAGCAAAAAATAAGAATTTCAAAAACCATCGTAAGCTCATGATTATTGCTGCTACAACCCTCGCATTATTTTTAGTACAATACATATTCAGATTAGGAGTACTCAGAGAAGAAACAAAGTTTGAGGGTGATGATAATATTCGTAATTTTGTTTATATTCCAATTCTTATCGTACACGTAATAACGGCAGTAATTACGATCGGATTAATTGTGAAACATGGTCGAAAAACGCTAAAAAACCAACAATTCACCGAACAAGGAGTTCCATATTTCCCTAAAGAATATCGATCAGATCATCGATCTACTGGGAAGAGAGTTTTCTTATTCTGGTTGATATCTTATTTTGGTGGAATTGTAGTGTTTATTTTACTTTATTTGATTTGAAATTACTTTATTTGTTATTAAGAAATTTAACTGCTGTGGCAACAAGAGTTGCAGTTCCAATCGCTAAACAATCCTCGTCAATGTCAAAATAATTGGAATGATTATCACCGACGAAGCCCTTTTCCTCATTACCCCCACCTAGACCGAACATTGTGATAGGGATGGAATTTCCTAAACCAAATTCATAGAAATCCTCTGCACCAAGCATACCCTTGTCTTTCTCATCAATTTTGTAATCAGGGTAATTTTCATGAAAAGCTTCTTTTACAAAATTATTCATTCCGGCGTCATTGATACCAACATCATATCCCACAACAATTTCGACTTCTGCTTCTGCTCCATGAGCTTTTGCAGTAGTTTTGATAAATTCTGGAATAGCTTTGTGTAATTTCTCCCTTAGCTCTCGACTCATGGTTCTAAGTGTCCCTTCCATACTAGCAGTTTCCGAAATTATGTTATTTCGGTCTCCACCTTCAATTTTACCAATTGTTAGTACCATCGGTTCCATAGGGTCTGCTAATCTACTTAGATAGCCCTGTAAAGCCACCATAATTAACCCTGAAATGTAGACAGGATCTACCGAATTATGAGGTGCAGATCCGTGACCACCTTTACCTTTAATTGTAACATATAATTCATCGGCAGCAGCAGATGTAACTCCGTTCATTATCACAATTTTGGTTACGGGGTCATTTGAAACATGTAACGCCAAAGCTCCATGAATATCTGGATTCTTTGGATCTCCAACAGCACCTGCTTCAACCATCGGTTTCGCGCCACCTGGACCTTCCTCTGCAGGTTGGAAGACAAGGAGTGCAGATCCGCCAAATTTATCCTTATTGTTTTTTAATAACTCAGCAGCTCCAAGAAGGCATGCTACATGGGTATCATGACCACATGCATGCATCACACCATCGATTGTCGATTTGTAAACTGCATCGTTATCTTCTTGTAAAGGTAGAGCATCAATATCTGCACGAATTAGGAGTGTTTTGGAACCTTCTAAATTCCCATCAATTTTAACTGTAACGCCTGTTTCGGTACATGTCTTGTATTCTATGCCGAGTGCAGATAATTTTGATTTGATATATTTTGCAGTTTCAAATTCTTTTAATCCTAACTCTGGATACATGTGAACATGTCTACGATATTCAACAATTTTTTCTCGTATGGCTTCTGCTTGAGTGCGGAATGACATGGATTAGGGGAAAAACAAGTATTCAAAAATACACAGTATCCACCCATATAAAAGCGATAAATTATATAGTTTTACAGTCCTAGTTCTTCAATCACGTTTAGAATTTCCTCTCCGTGAATATCAGTTTTTACCTTTTTGAATATTTTTCTAACTTTGTAATCACCATCTACCACGAATGTGAATCGAAAAGTTCCCATGGAGGTTTTTCCGTAGATTTTCTTTTCGCCATAACTCCCAATTGATTCAAGAAAAGAGGAATCAACATCACAAAGTAGATCATATTGCAGATTGTATTTATCTGCAAATTTCTTGTTTTTTCCAGGCTTATCATTACTAATGCCAAATATTCGAAATCCTTTATCCTTTAGCACTTGAAAATGATCCCTCAAAGAACATACTTCTTTGGTGCAACCCGGAGTTGAGGCTCTTGGGTATGCGAATAGAACAAAAGGTGTACCTTTGATTTCAGAAGATTTTATTAGTTTTTCATCTTGGTTTAATAATTCAAACTCTTTGAAAATTTCTCCAACTTCCATATTAGAATTTTAATTGAATCATATTAAACAACTTTACGATAATTGTAATTTGTTAATATAAGGTATAAGCTTATTTTATTTGAAAAATTTACATTAAGTTATTTTGACAATATTACTGATTTAATTCTCTTTCAAAGCAATTAAGGCAATTAGAACATTTAATAGTTAAAGTTCGGACATATGAACATTTCTGATGTTAATTAATATCGCATAATATTTCCCACCTCATGGGAAGATATGTATTTACAACAATGATTATCTTCAGTACTTTATATACTAAAATGACAATTTAATTCTGTTCCAAACTATTCCAGACTGGTCATTTCTCACTAAGTGATTGCAGGTTATTCAAACAAACACTACGAATTTGGAACATGTGAATGTAAAAGTAGCTCAAAAGGGTTTTCTCTTCAAAATTCAATTGAGTAGTGGTGACATCATCTCACCGGATAGTCTGAGATTAGTTGATTTCAGCTTTTAAAATTTGAATATATACAATTTAGATGATTAAGATTATTAACTACATAAAAAATCCAAGCCTGTGGAAACTGTAGCTGAGAAAATCCAAGAAAAGAATGTTAACGAGGAACAAAATGGACCCCGAGATTTCACCGCTAAATTGGATAATCTGTTAGAAGAACAAAGGATGTACTATAAGTCTGGAGAAACCAAATCTTACGAATTTAGAAAAGCTCAACTTGAAAAATTAAAATCGTTGATTTTAAAAAATGAAAAGAAAATCAACGCTGCAATCAAAGCTGATCTGGGTCGTCCAGAGTATATCGCCACATTCACAACTGGTGGTGTGATAACAGAAATAAAGTACGCATTGGAACGTGTCTTACAATTTCGCCCCCCATTCGTCGCTAGACGACTCAAACACTGGATGAGACCAGAAAAAGTACGTTCCCCAATGTTCCTTATAGGATCAAAGTCATATATTCAGTCCGTACCCAAAGGGGTAGTATTGATAATAGGGCCATGGAATTATCCTTTTCTTTTGATTATGTCTCCACTTATTGGTGCGATTGCAGCTGGAAATACTGCTGTAATTAAACCATCAGAGTTTGCGCCAAACACCTCAAATATCATTGCTGAATTAATTAATAATAATTTTGATTCCAAATTTATTCATGTCCTTGAGGGTGGAGTTCATGTATCAAAAGAATTAGTCGATAGGAAAGAATGGGATCATCTCTTTTTTACTGGAGGTACAGAAATTGGTAGGGATATCTACCAAGTAAGTTCTCAACACCTCACACCCGTCACATTGGAACTTGGTGGTAAATCGCCAACAATTGTTGATAAGAACGTCCATGTCAAAAATGCCGCAAAGAGACTGGTAATGGGCAAATTCATCAATGTTGGCCAAACCTGTATGGCTCCTGATTACCTCTTGGTTCATAAGGAGGTCAAAGAGGAATTAATTGCAGAAATGAAAAATTACTTGACAAAATTCTTTGGGGAAGATATTTCTAATAACGATGATTATGCACGAATAATAAGTGATAGACAATTTCAAAATTTAGAACCACTAATTAGTGGAAACGGAAAGGTTGTTGTCGGTGGAGAAACTAACGCAGATGACAAATTTATCAGTCCCACAATACTTGACAATATAGACTATTCATCAGAAATAATGAAAGAAGAGATATTTGGACCAGTTTTACCAATTATTACTTGGGAGGATGAGAATGAAATCATTGATTATATTGAAAGTAGACCACATCCATTAGCGTTATACATTTTTACTAATGACAAACGATTCAAGGAAAAGATATTCCAAAATACTCAATTTGGAGGTGGAATGGTTAATGATTCAGTTTTATATTACCTTCACCCTGGAATTCCTTTTGGTGGTGTAGGAGATTCAGGTATCGGCTCTTATGGTGGCAAATACACTTTCAATACATTCACTCATAAGAGACCAATAGTGGAGGCTGGAGGAATCATTGATCGATCAAGCGAATCTCTAAGAATTAAATTCTTTAGATACCCACCATATAATGGTCTTAAGGTTAGATTGTTAAAGCTGTTTCAAAGAACGTTTTCAAGATTTAGAATATAATGAACCCAAATTAATCGTAAGTAAATCTATAATTGCATTTAAATTATGAGAAATTCAATTCATATTAGTGGCACGCAGGTTTTATGAAGAAATTCATTTCAAATTGAATGAATTATTGCTGTATTATAATATTCCTGTAATTACAGAAGAAATGACTGAAACTCTTGAATGCCACCATATTGAAAAATTGAGATGTTCACGTGCCAATGATCTAACCCCCGATCAATGTATCAATGACAGAAAGTGTGAATTATATTTAAATCAAGAGCTGCTGTTTTTTGAACCAGGAGTTGATGTAAAGGCATTACAAGCATTAGATAATGCATTAAGGAAAAAATAATATTTATTTGAATTTTTTACCCTGTCAGAATTTAGTCCATTCAGAAAAAATATAGTCGATAATAATTTATAAAACAAGAATTTTGAGAATTTGTTACTATGAAAAATCTTGTTTCTCGGATATTGACATTAGGTACGACATCTGAGGAAGAGAATTTTGAAAATCATATCAGGCAATGGTTTCCAATTGCATTATTGATCGGATTTGTAGTTGGAATTATTATGTCATTATTTCATATGGTCATAGTTATTTTTTCTCGCATATTGTTAGAAATTAATCCACTCATAATCATGTCAATTGCAGCAGTCGGTATTGTTTTATTAAATCGCATTGATTTTGAAAACCCAAAAGAGAATGGGATCTCATATATCATTACTAAACGACATCAAGAAGAAACTATTCCACTTGAGGTTGGTGGGAAAAAATTTGTATCTTCAGGAATTGTGCTTGGATCTGGAATGCCTGTTGGGCGAGAAGGTCCAGCATTGATTATTGGTAGTGCTATTGCATCAAAAATTGTTGAAATTGCCAAAGTACCAGAAGAATTTCGTCATCAAGCAATTACACTTGGAAGCGCGGCTTCGACAGGTGCGCTATTTCAGGCCCCTTTTGGATCAGCGGTGTTTTCAGCTGAATATCCTTACAAGGAAGATTCTGATCATACAATGATTATGGCTGCGTTTCTTTCAAGTGTTGTAGCTGCGGTAACTGCTTCAACTCTGATCAAATTTGTAGATAAATCCAAATTATTCGATTTTAGTTTTCATATAATAGATCGTTCAAATGCCTATCTTGAAGCCAATTTTCAAATTGCTTTTTTGGCTCTATTGCTTGGTGTAATCACTGGGCTGATAGGTAGGTTGTTCATTGCAATATATTATATCTATATAGACCAGATGACTAAGAGATATACGATTCAACAGCAGCTGATCTATGGGTATCTAATCTTCTTTTTATTTATTGCAGTGGGAAGCTTTGTAATATCAGATTTCTATATAATGAAAGGTGTTACCCCGTTTGATGAGATTGAAATTTTGATTGATAATTCATCAACAATAAAAAATCAAACTCTTATCTTTATGATTATAATACAAATCCTTGCCACTACTGCTCTGCTTGGTTCTGGATATCCAGGAGGGATATTCGCACCTAGTTTATTTGTAGGTGCACTGACAGGTTTACTATTTTCTATTGTTTTAGGATTTAATGAACCAACAGAAGTTGCAGCTTGGGCAATAATCGGGATGAGTGGAGCACATGCAGCAACAACGAAGACTCCTATAGCATCAGTTTTGTTGATTCTAGAAATCACGGGTTTACCTAATTTGATTATTCCAATGGTTCTTGTTAATATATCATCATATATCGTGTCAGGCCACAGGTCTCTCTACAAGGGACAACTAAGAAGTCGTGATGCGGCAATTCTCAGCCATTTAAAGCAATATGATCAACACGAGGGATTTACAGTCGGAGATATAATGACCAAAGTTGAAAATATCATATATTTCCATCCAGAATCGACTACAGAAGAGGTAATAAGTAAATTTGAGCAAAGTGGTAAAAGAGATTTCCCTGTTGTTAATTCCATTGAGGATTTAATAGTAAAAGGAATGGTTTTTGAAGAAGAAATATTAAAAGTGCAAACTGAGGATATTGAGTACATTGTTGAGGATTACATGGAGACTAAATATCCTAGGATTTCAAAAGATATGACTGGTAAAGAAGCTTTGACTATTATGTTAGATGCAGATATTGAAAGAGTACCAGTTACAGATGATGATAACAGATTAATCGGATTAGTCTCGATTGGAGATATAATTCGAGGTCATCAAACTCTAATGGAAATTAGACAGATTACACAGTAATAATAATACTAGTTTGATTTCATCTACCTTTCTTTTTGTATAATTTACCTTTCTCTACTTCTACTAAATCTTTCATAACAATCCTATATTTATCAGCTACATGATCAAAAACAGCTTGTCCTGTTGCAAGACCAATTGGATTATCTAAATTCTCTAAGAACTGGAAAAATCTTGAAGGGTTTACTCGGAGTTTATTTCTTGAGATAAAAACTAGTTTCCCAACATGCTTGTATAGTAGTTTAGGTTGTCTAGCACTAAAATCTTCATTATTTACTACACGATATGTATTAGGAACTAATTCATTAAATTTCCTTGCAAAAGCATAATTTCCAGTTCGCATGGAACCATAATTATACATTATCAATTCTATTTCTGGAAATTCTATTTTAAGATCAAATGCACATATAGTCGCCATCGCGCCCCCTTGACTGTGGCCAGTCGTATATATACATGCTATATTATTTTGTTCATACTCCTTTCTGACGATTTCTGTAATTTGTTCCTTAATAGTTAGATATGCATATAGAGCACCTTTGTGAACCTTACTGGGAAAAAATTTTGAATTGTTAGCGTCTTTTGGATATTTCTCCTTAAATGCAATAACTTCAGTGAAGAGATCCTGAATACTCGAAGTCCCACGAAATGCAATATATAGATTGTTAGTTTCGGGATCTGTCAAAATGAATAGCTGGGTATCAGTTTCTAAATCGTTGATATGAGCCACTTTATTTAACCCTTCGAACTCACTTTGAAATGCATCCCCCTCACGATAAGCTTCCAATGATAGGTTGAGTAGTTTCATAGCTAATTCGTAATCAAAATCGGGATCATCCACATTTCTCTATCGATCGATCGATTTTTAATATCTATCGCAGACTAGATCCAATAATTCATGATAGAAAAAAGTATACCTATTTCAAATCTATTTCCAATTGTTTTCAGTAATTAGCATATGTAGGGTAACCATATTACTGATTTAGTGAAATTCTGTACTTCCCAAATCTTCTTCATGAAATTCTAGTTTATGGTATAATGGAACTTTCCAATAATTTAATAATAAGGTATAAACTTCAAAGTTAGTACCCTGCAATTCAGCATAGATACTGATTCATGGAGAAGATTAGACTGGAATACAGAACTGAAACACCAACAGCCCAAATCGAAGACTTAATTCGAGGTCTATTGGAACTATTAGGCGAAGATCCTGAAAGAGAAGGATTAATCAAGACCCCCCACCGAGTGGCAGCAATGTACGCAGAACTCTTGGAGGGATACAACAAAGATATTACCAAAGTTGTCAATGGGGCCTTATATGATGTAGATGTCTCAGATGGGGAGATGATTATTGTCGACAATATTACATATGATTCGATATGTGAGCACCATTTATTACCATTTTCAGGTAAGGCGCATGTTGCTTACATACCCGGCGAAAAGATTATCGGCCTTAGCAAGATACCTCGCATAGTCGATGTTTTTGCTAGAAGATTGCAGGTCCAAGAACGGGTAACTAATCAAATTGCGGATTGTATCAATGAGATACTAAATCCAGCAGGAGTAATTGTAGTAATGGCTGGTCATCATTCTTGTAGCTCACTTCGAGGTGTAAAAAAACATGGAGTTAACATGAAGACTATTGCCAGTCGTGGAGAATTTGTTGATAACAGACAATTACGTAATGAATTTTTCCAGCTATTAAAAACGTCATCCGATTGAATTTCCATTTGGTGTAAATATTTGAATATAGAAAATAAATGGGCATTAGTTACAGGAGCAGCACGTAGAGTTGGAAAAAATATCGCAGAAACCCTGAGCAAAAACGGATCCAACATATTCCTTCACTACGGAAGATCTGAAGAAGCGGCTATTAAGACAGCGAATGAGCTTGGAGAAAATGGATCCGAAGTTATTTTAATTCAAGGAAATCTTGGTGAACCAAAAGAAATAGAAGCCATGTTTTCGGCTATCCAAGAAACAGGAAATAACTTGGATATCACGGTGAATAGTGCAGCTTCATTCATGAAAAAAGAAATTAAAGATACCAAAGTTGAACAGTGGGATTCCGTTCAAAACACCAATCTAAGGGCACCTTTTCTTGTGGCAAAAAAATCTGCTGAAATGATGATGAATAATGGTGGGACTGAGAAAGGGAATATAATTTTTATTGCAGATCTAAGCGGAGTTTTCACTTGGAATGGCTATGCTTCACATGGAGTGAGTAAAGCAGGAATTATCCATTTAACCAAAAGTTTTGCTTATGAGTTTGCTCCAGATATTCGTGTCAATGGTGTAATTCCAGGATTAATCCTCCCCCCTCCTAGTTTGACAGTAGCTGATAAGGAATGGAAATCAATGATTGAAAATATCCCGCTAAAGAGGGATGGGAATCCCCAATATGTTAGTGATACAATTCTATTCATGCTAAAAAACGACTTCATGACTGGTAACTTAATTTATGTAGATGGAGGAGAGCATCTCGTAGGTAACATTAACCACACGGGGAAATAATTGAATGAATAGAGCAGATAAAATAATAATCAAAGATCTATTACTTAGAGGTATCATTGGAATAAATGAATGGGAGCGAAACGTGAAGCAGGATATCCTTGTCAATATTGTTTTGACCATTGATTTAACTAATGCTGGGAAGACAGACAGTGTTGATGACACTTTGAATTATCGATCCTTAAATAAGGAATTAATTCAGTTAGTAGAAAATTCATCGTTTTATCTTGTGGAGAAGCTTGCTACATCAATTGCTGATTTATGTTTAACTAATCAACGAGTAGACAGCGTAAGAGTAAGAGTAGAAAAACCAATGGCATTACGGTTTGCAAAATCTGTAGGTGTAGAAATTGAAAGAGGTCGCAAGTAGGAGTAAGAAACCACTATTCATATCTCTAGGAAGCAACATCAATACATTAGAAAATGTAAATTCTGCTTTAAATTATTTAGAAGAAGAATTTGGAAAAATCAAAATCTCTAACTTTTATCAATCACCAGCAATTCTTGGTTCATCGAATAATGATAACCAAGCAGATTATCTTAATGCTGCAATTCTAGCTGAATCCAATCTCGAAAGTGAGTTCATTAAATTCGATATTTTAAGAAAAATCGAGAAGAAACTAAATAGAATAAGAACGGTTGATAAATTTGCATCTCGCACGATAGATCTTGACATAGCATTATATGGCTCCATTGTTAAAAATACAGAGAATATTATTATCCCAGATCCAGATATAATGACTCATACGCATGTAATATATCCACTCTGTGATCTTGATCCTGATTTTATTCATCCTGTCAGAAAATTAACATTAAGAGCAATTAAATCAACTATGAACAATTCTAATGTCATTCTTTTGGGGTATGATGAGCTTGATTAGGCTATATTCGGGGCATCTAGTAAATTAGTAAGTTTAAATAATGAGAAAGTATATATTCAAGCAACAACTAAATAGTTTGAAACTCAATGTTCGATGCTCTACCGTTTCCACATCTCTCAAAAGATATTAAGGCGCACAGCACAGCTACATTCGTCGGGGGAGTATTCCTTGCTGAGGGTTGTGAAGTTGGTGAAAATTGTATTGTTGACGGAAGTAAGTTCCGGATAACCATAAAATCGAATTGCAAGATAGGAAAAAATACCAAAATAATTGCAGAATTAGATAAAATAGAAATCGGTCCAAATGTGATTATTGGGGATAATTGCGTCATATCCTCATCGATAGAGGAAAATTCGTTTATTGAAAATGATCAAACAATCCTATCTAACTACAATTAAATTGAATTGCATAAAACACCATAAATAATTCAAGATTAAGGTTCTTATGTCAATATTTAATTTCCTTAAAATAATTTAAATTGACACCAATTTACTCCAAAGGTCAATTAAATGAACTCAGAAGATAATGTTCAGAGAATAAAAGCTGCTACAATAATATTTGAAAGATCAAATGGTGATGTTTTATTATGTGAACGAAGTAAAAATGTAAGTTTCTTCCCAGGATTCTTCGTATTTCCCGGAGGTAAAATTGATGAAAAAATGGATGATACTTGGATTGGAAATGAGGATGAAGTTGTAGACACAATAATTCGTGAAATTTACGAAGAAGTCGGATTGATTGGATCTAGTACTCGCATAGTTCCCGCAGGTGAAAGATCTGCTGATGATTTTGCAGATCTAAAAGGACACTCGAAAATCCAAAATTATGGTAAAGAAATAACCTTCATAGGGAGACGTGAAACACCTCCATTTAGACTAAAAATATTTGATACTGCATATTTCATTTGCAACAAAGACTTTGTAGATGATCAGCATCCTGAACCTGATGATTATGAAATCGTTTCCTTACGTTGGATACAACCGAACGATGCTATAAAACAATGGGAGAAAGGAGATTTAAAACTACCACCCCCTACTTTACATGTTCTTAGATTGATGGTGGACAATAGAGAAAATATGGAGTATATTTCTTTGGTGGAAACTGACTTGCCAATCGGATTGCAGACTAAAGTAGAAGTATCACCAGGCATAACCGTAGTACCTATTTCCTCAAATACAATCCCTCCGTTTTTCAATACCAATCTTGTAACTGTAGAATCAGATGCACAATGTCTAATTGTGGATCCTGGAGCAAATGAGATTGCAAAAGATCATCTAAGGCAATTACTTCTTGCATTACCTTCAGAACCTAAAGTGTTTATCACCCACGCTCACACAGATCATTGGGACGGATTGGATATAGTAGAAGAAATCTATCCAAATGTCACTGTTTATGGTCATCAAAAGATGTTGACTAAGATTAAAACTTCACTTAAGACTCAACAAGTTTTCAACGAAGTAATATTGGTAGGAAATCGGAACCTCGAAGCAATTCATACACCAGGTCACACTGATGACCATATGTCTCTTTTCGATGCATTGACAAAAACAATCATAGCAGGAGATCATGTCGTTGGATGGGGTTCTGCAGTTTTGAGTCCATCAAATGGAGATATGATATCATATTTAGATACATGTCAATTATTAATCAATCTAGATCCAAAATTAATCATCCCCGCACATGGTCCGCCAAATTTTAATCCTGTAAAATTACTGAAAAATTATATTTCACATAGATTAGAGCGTGAGGCTGCAATATTGAATGCAATCGAAGCTGGAAATGAAACGCTTGATGAAATTGTTAAAGTCGTTTATCAAGATGTACCTCAATCGATGTGGGAATTTGCTAAAAGTAATATTTTACTTCATATTAGAAAATTAGTTACTGAGGATGAAACTGATGTGAATTTTGATTTTATGTGAAATAGGTAATTTAGGTGTCAATTTATTTGGACAGATACTTTCAAAAATCAATCGATCGCTATTTATGAAAGATATTGTAAATCCGGCAATTGGATTTAATTGAAACTCAAACACCTTTTATATTCACTCCAAATAGGACAGCATGACCAGCGATCAAGAAAAAATATTAATTTCCCAGAAAAAATTAAAGCTAATTGTAGGAGGGATGGGTGTTGGTTTGCCTACTGCCTTATTCTTAGGTAATTTTTATATTCATAATGTTGAACAGATTCTCGGTTCAATTAGTAGTTACTACCATTCAAGCATGCGAGACGTATTTGTTGGGGTTTTATTTGCTGTCGGAGTATTCATGATAGCATACGAGGGATATAGTGCAGGAGATAGATTACTGAGTACTTTAGGCGGTTCACTCGCTATCGTTGTGGCTTTATTCCCCACCACGCCTTCAGGAGATACAAGAGATACTATAGGAACCATCCATCTGGTAGCGGCTGCAGGATTTTTTTTGATATTAGGTATTTTTTGTATGTTCCTCTTTACTAAATCAGATAGTGAAATTCCAAAGACAGGGAGAAAGAAGATTCGAAATTTCATTTACTATCTTTGTGGTCTATCACTCTTTGCGAGTCTAATCTTATTAATTCTTACTGAATCATCGATAATGGACAAACCAATAGAGGATTCAACATTTTGGCTTGAATATATTGCTAATACTGCATTTGGAACAGCTTGGTTGATTAAAGGAGAAGGTATTTTCTTTCTCAATGATGACCCAATTCTTGATATGAGTCCTTGGGAATTGTTGGGCATTCTTATTTTACTTATACTAGGGTTAGGAAGTGGATTGATGCTTTCTACTATTTTCTTTTAATGATCAAATTATTCTAAAGAATTTCGACTTTTGATTTTCCCGTATCTATACTTAATTTTATTTTATCCCCAGTTTTTATGAAATCAGTCGGATCTGACTCAAAGCCATAAGCCATGGGAATTTGTGCAACACTACATCCTGCGACTGTTCCTTGATCACTTTCTCTATTAATTATTGCTAAAGGTCCTTTACCATTTTTCATTAAATTAAGGAGTGTATACGGACCGACCGTCGAACCGATACCTCTTGGGAAAACAAAAATCTTACCATCTATTGAAACTCCATTGAGTTCATGATCTGGTTGGGTTACGGTTCCAGTTTTGGTATCGACAAATCCTAGAAGTGTTATTGGCTCACTAGTTACAATGGCCTCTCCTTCAATTGATTGTAAACCCATTGATCGAATAGCTTTACCTATGTGGATACTCATTGAAACATTACCTCAACACATTTTCTTAAAGGAAGAATATAAGTCGGTATACCATTTAAGCTTGGGGCAGATATATAATGTTGGGCTTTTACCGAATTTGTTAAAACAGATTTGAATTTCATCTTATTGTAAGGCATAACTTCGGGACATGTATCTACAATAAACTTGGCCCCTGAATCAATTATAGTTTTTAGATATCCAGATGAATCTGCTATGCCTTTCAAAGCATTAGATGAAAATACCCAAAATTCCTTCCCATCTTTCAATCGTCTTCCTTTTACAAGTTCAGCTACAGCTTTAATTTCTTCCAAATTTGCATTTGGGCATCCAATTACAGCAATATTTGTGTCATGAGGAGGCATAAATTCTGCTAGGGTATCATCCATTTGGGTATTGGTAACTGTTAATTTGTCTTCAAATGACGCTTGAGAGATAAGTTCTTGTTCCGGAGTTACACCCTCTATGTGAAATAACTGAGTGCCAAATGAAGCTAATGCTGCACCAAGGGCTTTTATCTCTTGAGGACGTGGATTTTCAATATTTCTGAAAACAGGTATTGCACCATATGCGAAAGAATGTTTCTTGAAGGCTTTACCAGTTATTTCACCTAAAATCGAATAATCAGTATATTCTTTGAGATCAGCTTCTACTGTTACCTCCACATTTGGAATTCGCTCTTCTGTTAAATGAAAACCATAATAGGGAGTTTTACCAACAATAGCTGCAGACAAAACTGTTAATGAATCTTCTTTATTGGTTCTCGCACCAAAGAATGAATTTGCGAAGGCAACTGCAGAGCTTTCAGCCCATGCAACATGTTGGCCTTTGGTCAGTAAGTGACCGTAATCATATGGAGTACAACTACAGGTAGTTGAGACATCCAAATCTTCGAATAATTGGAGAATTTGCAACTGTTTTGTTGCGAAGTTAAGATCAATATACATGTCTTCCCAATTTTTCCGATCCATGCCACAAGGGTTGAGAGTAGATGGAACTGCTACTTTAGCTTTTTTATTTACAAACAATTCCAATTGGTCTATCAATCCATCTCCACCTGTCAGATAGGATACTCCAGAAATATGGGCAGATGCAACTGATATTAATTTTTCAGCATTGAAAAATTCTCCAACATCAACTAGTAGAGACATGGCAGTTTGTAG
>JAAFKL010000160.1 GCA_021399405.1 Candidatus Heimdallarchaeota archaeon
CATCGGTTTCTCTGGGTGTTGCAGAACATTCAGTCAACCATAATGAAAATCATATTCATATTCAGCTTTCTCAAACAGATGGTGAGGTATCTAATTCAGGATGGCTATACATCAAAATTGGATCTGAAATTGATAAGCTGTACAATAATTACAAAAATAAAAATGTTAAAATTGTACAAGAATTAGATAATTATCCTTGGCAAATGAGAGAATTTACAATTGAGGAAATCAATGGTCATAAATTTAGATTTGCTTTCAATTATTTACTTGCAGATTAATTATTGTTAATCTCAATTAGAATATTACCAATTAGTCTCTAATATAGACTTTTCGCATAAATTGAAACTTAAGGATATAATAATTCTTCCCAAGTTGGTTGTTAATTTAAAGTTATTCTAGGACAGCAAATTTACATTTAAATGCGTTATTAATACCAAAATGATAGTTAATTACTTATTTATTATCTAATATTTTTATAGTATTGGGGAATGAATTATTTAGGTCAAGTATGCAGAAATATCTCATTTTAATGTCAAGTTCAGGCATACCAATGTTTTCAGTATCTTACTCATGTGGTTATGGAATTCAGTGTGATGATATCACAGATCCTCTGTTGGAAAATCCAACATTATTCAGCGCATTCTTGGGCGGATTATTTGGAATCTCCAGTGAATTAGGAGGAAAACTAGAACACATCAGTATTTCTAATTTAGATATATTTGCCTATAGTCAACCAAATCTGATTGCAGTTCTCATCACTGAGCCAACAGCTAATATTGAGGAACAGGATAATTATAAAAATAAGACGAGAGTAATTTCTGAGCTTTTCAATCAAACCTATGAATTTTATTTGAAAAAGAACAAAGTACATGATATAGGTGTTTTCAATGGATTTCAAAAGATACTAGAAGATGCAGGATTAGCAGATGAAGGATCCAATTTTAAAAAGAACTGCCAGGAATGTGTATTTGACAAGGCCTGTCCTTACAGAATTATTACTGGAGATCCTTCATTGTCAATAACTGAAAAGTTAGCTAGAATACCGAAACAAGGTATATTTTCAAAAATGAAGCAAGCGTTTAAGGCCATGAAAATTTACAGACCCATTACTGATGAAAATAAACAGACTCTTCAAAATTCTGTTTTAACACTTTCAATCTATAACAAAAATACAAAAAACCCGACTTCAATCGGTTTTGGTTGTGACAGTATTCAATTTTATGAACTTGATAGTTTTGAGAATGAATTTATCAAGGGAGAAATTAAAAATCTCCTCACCTCCTCACCTGATGATACAGAAATTATTATAAAATTCTCACCATTTCACAAAAGAGTTGCATACGGAGTACTTAATTCTCAAGATTATGCGATCATTGTGCAATTCGAATATTCCGATAAAGATAGAACTCAATTTATTTTAAAAGATATATTATACAAAATTGAATCAATAATTAAGATGTTTGATGACGAAAAAGCAGATTTCATGCAGCTTCAAGTTATCGAGGAAGATCAGCCCATCTCATTTTGTATAGGATGTTTAGATGATATAGAAAAAAGTTGCTTTTCAAAGTCCGTATTGGAACAATTAATTGCATCAAAGTAAATAACTAAAATTATTACCTAAAATTAAGACAGGTGAACATCAATTACTGTGTTGTATTGAATAGCTAAGATCTGCAAGATGTTGAGTATTACTGATGGAGAGATAAAAATCTCCTTCAAATAAAATAAGACCTAATTCACTTAATGATTTTCGCGATATATGATCTTCATATGTCTTCTCCAAGAAATCCTTTGTTAACCAGTGATCATCAAAACCCCAGTCTTCTGGGGTCTCTTTATTATTTTGAATAAATTCCTTGTAGAATTCTTCATCATCTTCTTGAGTTTCATAATTCATAAGTTCATCATAGATTTCATCATCATCAATTCTACCCAGAAACTTATTGAACCAACCATCTCTCATAATATACATTAGGCTATCTTCCAATATTAATATTGTGAGTGAGAGGTCTGTGAAACTAATACACGATCAGATCAGTTGATTCGTCTGATGAGCAAATATTATCCAACTCCAATTCGATATACATTTCCGAAAATATTCATATTAATTAGCTTGAATGGGGTGGATATAATAATGTTTGACTTTATTCACTCAAAATACTCGGGGGAAAAATAACTTTATGTAAGGGGAAATTTATCTTTAATTAACAACTGGACTTTATCATTTTTAGGTACACAGAACTCTTAGCAAGATTCTCTGAGCATAGTATCACGTCCCCCCTGGATCTCGTCATACCCACATACCAAACCCGTTTCTCTTCTAGAGAAAATTTACCATTCCGATCAACTTGATCAAACAGAACTACAACATCAGCCTCCAGTCCTTTTGAGGAGTGAATAGTCTTAAATTCCACTCTTGATTTCAATCGATCAGGTTTCCAGCTATTGTCAAGAGCGTAGAGTATCAAATCCTTATCTATTACTCGATCTAGTAATCTTCTAAACTCATCCTTTTCTGCCTCCTCCATTAATTTTTTGAAGAGAATAACATATAATCCATAGTCATGATCTGATACCATCCTTCGATATTTTAATTTTTTCTTCAAGTGTTTCAATTGCGAGTTTGTTCTTGCAAGCACAAATACAGATCCATGTTCTTTTTGCAATTCAAGGAGATCTATTTGGTTCAGATTTTTACGTAGGACATCTCCCTTCATTCTTTGGGAGTATACTTTATCAAATCCATTTGTATCCTGTAAAACCATCTTAGCAGCTTCAAGTACTAGTTTTGGTAGTCGGTAAGTCTGGTTCAGAACGATTTTGTTCTCACTCGCAAAATTTAATAGAAAATCTGGAGACCCTCCTTGAAACCCATAGACACTCTGATTGTAATCTCCAGCAATAATTACTGTATCAACTGAAGTACACCAGTGATTTATTAACTCATACTGGAGAGCGGATAAATCCTGAAATTCATCTATAATGAGCACATCCGTTCTTAGATCGTGATCCAATCCATGAACTAACAAATCATTGAATTCAAAATAGTCGTTTACCTTTTTAAAAAGTTGCCATTCCTTGATAAAATCATATATCTCATCGATATCTGTTAACAGAGAATTTCGGGAAATGCCTATCATCAGCAGTAATTGTGCTAATTTCCCAAGAATATAATTTTTTTCTTCAATTTTATGACCATGGTTGGAAAAAATCAGTGATGCCAAAGTGAAGTGCAGATCAACATCAAATGCGGGATGGGACAGTTGTTTTGATAATGCCCAAAGACCATCTATGTTAACGGTATATCTTGGCCTCTCCATATGTAACTCAATATCAACATCATAATACCAAGAACAGAATGTGCGTGCAAAATTGTATAAAATATCAGGGCAGCTGCAACTTTTACAATAGCGATAATCAGTATGAATCACAATGCCTTTTATACCCGCGACCCTCTTTGCTAGAGAGTGGATAGTACCAAAGGGAACATCATTCTCACCAAGACGATCTCTGGCCGCATTAACGGCCTCATTAGTAAAGCTGCAGTATGTAATCTTTTTATTAGGATACTTCAAATTGATTCTCTTCAAGATTTTAATGAGTAAAGATGTCTTACCTGTCCCAGGATAACCAATAATCTTGTTTCTCTTTCCCATTAGAATCTGATGCCTATCTATATTCACAATTAATTATTGCTCTATTTACATAAAAAGAAAAAAAGAAAAATCCCTAATTTCTTTATATGGGAAAACTACTATAATGCTATCAGATTAAAGGGGCCCATACATTGTTAAGCACTGATTTTACATATCCAAAAGGACGGAGAAAAATATCGACAGGTTTCAAGGTAAGGTTGTTTGAGGATGAGAAGTTTAAGAATTGCAAATTAGTCATATCTCTGGTGGAAACCGGGAATCTTGCACTTAATTCTTTGATGGAACTAATTTTATTGCAAAAAGCTGAGTATATAGGCTATGGTCTATCTCACGATAAACTAACATTGGCTAAAATGGTTGAGGGTATGCCAGGTAGTACTTTACCTCTGTACAGGAAGGATAATATTGTCTATCTTCCGTCCAGTACTCCTGTGACCACTAATCTTTCTAATCAATTCAGTTCATCACTAATAGATTGGATTGTAGAAAGCAAATTCTCTGAGCTGATAATTCTGGGATCCCTTCGCATGTTCCAAGTGGAGACCAAGCAACTTAGATTCTACTCTAAAAAATATGTCGAACAAAGAAATAAAAAAATGAAACATGTTCAAAATGGTTTAGCAATAGGTGGTACTGGACCGCAATTATTCATTAAAAGCGATTTCCACAATATGATATCCCAAGCCATCTTCATGGTGACAGGAGAACCTAAAGATGACGTGCTTCTTATTCCAGATACCATACGGGAATTGTGTGATATTCTCGAACTTGATGTGGATTTAAAGAAATGGCAGATGGAATTCAATAAGGAGCTAGATTCACTGGATAATGATGTCGAAGAACACATTGAAATTCCCACTAGATCCACTGATTATATCTGACCAGTTTAAAATTAAGTTGAAATAAAGGATTTAGTAAGTTAATTCATTTTATTCATTCTCTTTTGCAATTTAATCATACCAAAAACTAATTTGAATACAGAGAAGCCATTAAATGATTTTCCATTCTTTTTGCACTCAGGAATAACAAAAGGGATGACACTTTTACAACTCTCCTCAAG
>JAAFKL010000161.1 GCA_021399405.1 Candidatus Heimdallarchaeota archaeon
GCCCAGTCTGGCCAACGGCGCTAGGTTGAGGGCCTAGTCTCTTAGGAGTTCGTGAGTTCAAATCTCACCCTCCGCACCATTTTTTCATTTTCAGACATTTTAAATAATAATTTGACATAAAGAAGTTAAATAAAAAAAATTAAGAAAAGAGTTTCATAGACCCCAATAGATTATTACTACTTTGTTGAAGTTATTCCCATTTATCTAATTGATCCTCCATAGATATTTAGAATTCAACAAAAACTAATGTATAGTGGATATTCTCAGAAAGATAATTCAAAAGACAAGTAGTGAGGATATTTTTATAAGTAATCATGCTAAAGTAAGAATGATAGAGAGAGGAATATCAACTTTGTCAATTAAATCTTTGATCAAAAATGGAGAAATAATTGAACAGTATTCAGATGATTATCCATGTCCATCTGTTCTTCTATTTAGCACTTTAAATGATGTTCCGGTTCATTTGGTTATTGGTAATTGTGACGATCACATTAGGATTGTAACTATTTACGAGCCCGATGAAGATGTATGGATCAATCATAGAAAAAGAAGAGGTGATAGTAATTAAACCAAATATTTGTAGCTTTTGTCGGAGCGAAATAAAAGAAGGAAAAACAGAATTTATTGTTCACTTAGAAGGCCAGGTTGTCGTATTAACTGATGTGCCTGCTTGGATCTGTATAAATTGTAAAGAAGCCTATTTTGATTTTAAAATTTCTACTAAAATTGATGAAGTAATAGAAAACATTCGTGATGGTGATTTTCGGGCAAAACCTATTGCCGCGGGTGAAATTAGCCTTGCAGATTTATAAGTATGGGACATAAATTCTGATGCAAGTCGTCGTTACAGTGTCAATGTATAATTACCCATCGTAATCCAATAAATTTCAAGTACTCAACAAAAATAAAATGAATTATGAACGAATTAACCCATGGCACCAGTCAAATTAATAGTATTCAATTTGCATATACTGAGGTGGGAGAGGGCGATACCGTCATTCTCATTCCTGGGACTCTGGGTGATGAATATTTATTTGAAAAAGTCCAATTAGCTCTTGCATCTGATTTTCATATCATAGTTCTTAGCCACCTCAATATAACCTCTTTTGACGAATTAATTGATGTGTATCATTCAATATTTACGGTAAAATTTGAGCTGACTAATTTCCACTTGGGTGGATCATCCGTCGGTGGGTGGATTGCACAACATTATACAATGAAGTACCCTGATCATGTCAAATCACTTATTATAGGAAATTCATTTGCTGATAATACCATTTTAAGAGATCAATCCCTTGGTTTGTATAAAATCACCAGATTTATCCCCTGGTTTATCATCAAAAGATTATTCGAAAGAAACACCAGAAAATCACTTGCAAATTATAATCCAGAGATAGCTGAATATTTTGTTCAATCACTTAGATCAATTAAAAAAACATTTCTCAGAAGAAAATTATACTGGTCACTCGCACCCCTGCCGAAACTTGTGATAAATAATGAAATTCCAAAGTTAATTATCTACACCAAGGACGATTCAGTAGTTAGTTTTGATAATACCGAAGTTTTATTTGAAGTGTATCCAGAAGCTGATGTGGGTGAGATAGAGATTGGGGATCACTATCCCTATAGAACAAATCCTGATGAATATATTGCTAAACTAAGGGCTTTTCTCCTTAGAAAATAGTATTATTATATTATATTTTCTCGATCTCGGCTTGATTTGGGAGTAATTCGAATTTCTCCAAAAACCCATTGAGTTTATTAGAATAATTAGGATGCCTTGCCATTTTGGAATGAGCAGAATTAGGTACAACCCATGCTTGATGCTTAGGATTTGCCTTTAAAGCTTTGCAATTTAGGTCGTAATGCCTCTCGAGACTAAACATAGCATCATTTTCGCCATGAATAAGAAAAACTGGGGATTTGCTCTTTGCTAAAGTATTAACAGGAGAAAATTCTACCCACGGATAATCCCATTTCATTATGAACCAGGGGATCCACCCGAACAAAGCAGATGGTAACCTAAGTGAATTCAAAAAATCATAAAACATTGTCTCGAGGGTGGAAGGTAATGCTTCTAGGACAACTGCTTTTGTTTCATATTTGTAGGCATAAAATGAAGCAGCTATGGACCCAAAAGAGACTCCGTGGACAATTGGAACCCCTATATCCTCTGTCTCTACAATTTTACGTGCATCAACATAGAAATCATATGCTTTTGAAGTCTTTGCCCAAGCGCTCTGTCCATGACTTCGGGCATCAAGAAAAATCAAAGAAAAACCATTATCCCAATAAGTAGTAGCTCTAGAAGTCATTCTACTGCTATTTCTTCCCCAAGGGTGAAAAAGAATTACCCAATTATTATTTTCTTTATTTTGATTTTTATGGCAGACCCAATATCTTACAAATGGATTATTCAAATATTTTTTTTCCTGCAAACCCGATTCAAGCCCAAATGGAATTTCATAATTGATATTGCGATATTTGAGAGGATTATTTGTCATCATAAATAATACCACCAAATTTGCAATTAAATATAATCCCAGAATTATATAGATCAATTGGAGAAAGAGCATTTTGATTATTATAAGCGTCCTAAGTATATAGATAAATTAATCCATAGTCTTACTTCAAAGTTGAAAAACGATTTGAGAAATACCTTCGGAATGCAATTATCGCTATAACAACCAAAAAACCGATTCTTGAAATTACGTCTATGTTTGAATCCGAGGTTGATGAGGTACTTGATATGGGATAGGTTTGGAGAGTAGAAGAGGATGAAATTTGGTCTGAACTAGTCATTGTAGAGGTACTAGAAACAGTAGTTATTGGGTTTTCAACAGAAGGAATATAGAATTTAGCATAAAAAGCATCTGTGACTCCTCCGAAAGTTGAATCTACACCCTTTGTTGGCAAATTCTCTGAAGAAGTATACCCAAACAAATGTACAAATTCACCCGATATTAATATTGAGGACCCCAAATCATTATTAGATCCTCCAAAATATGTGCTGAAAGCTAATTCTCCTCCAGAATTTAATTGCAACAATAGACCATCCCAACCTCCTCCATATGTAGAATTGATGGCATTAACCATTGGAAAATTATTAGATTTCGTAGCAGCCATGATTATTATATTATTTTGATTATTAATTGCGATTCCACATGCGTGATCAGTTGCATTACTACCTATAATTTTAATCCAATCTGGAACACCCAGCGAACTTAGTTTTACTACAATTATATCTTCTAATCCATTATAGATCAATTTTTCATCATTATATGTTGATAAATCGGTAGAGCTGGTGAAACCTGTTACATAGACATTTCCCCACTCATCGGTAACAATCGCCCTTCCAAATTCATTTTCAGACCCTCCGAGTAATTGTATCCAATTAATGAGCCCTATAAAATCAATGGAAGCAATCATAATATCATTGAGTTTATCCTGTTGATCGAAAACATATGTATCTTGAAATATTGAAGATGTAGAATACCCAGCGAGTAAAATATTACCAGTGTTGTCAATTGAGACAGCCATTGCATTATCCATCCCGTTTCCACAAATCATTCGAGTCCAAATTAAATTTCCAATTGGACTCCACTTTGTAACAAAAATGTTCGAAGAACTTGATAGATCACACTCAGAAAATCCGGCAATAAGGTCTGTAGAGAAAGTAGTACCTATAATTATTAAATTATCATCCTCATCAATTGCAACCTTAGAATTTGTTTCCAGGAGATCTCCTCCATAATAGGTTGACCACAATTGACTACCATTTGGATGATATTTAGTAATGAATATATCTCCATTTCCGTCATAAATTTCATCAAATCCATTTTTAACAGACAAATCTTCGGATGTGGTCGAACCAGTAACAATTATGTTATCTTCAGAGTCCGTTACAATGCCATTAATTGCATCAAACTCGCTTCCTCCAATATATTTGCTCCAAACAAGGGTGTTGTTTACATCAAATTTTGATATGAAACCTTCAATACCACCATGATGATTGTTATCAGTTACTAAAAAATCAGACGAAGCTGTATAACCAGTGATTATATTATTATTCTGGCTATCAATTGTCCCACCTTTTGCTTCATCAGTCATATTACCACCGAAGAATAAACTACTCTCAACATATGCTGATTCATTGATTGTATTACTTTGAATCGATAGATCTCCGATAGATCCTAATACAGTTTGAACCGAAATTAATATCATGATAAACAATAAGGTTCGTAATATTTTCAAAGCTATGTAAATACTATAATTATTATACTAAACAATAGTGTTAGAATCATGTAAGATAGTTTTAATTTGTATATTTATAAAATATTAAAATTGGAAAGAAGAATTAATTTCTCTCCAATTTTAGATTTTTATTACGGGTTATCTTCGTGATCTTCGTGCAACAATTGGTAATGCAACTAATGCAAGAGCAACTACAAATAATGATATGGGTAAGAACCCATCGTCAGAGTCGTCCTTCTTGGTAGAAGAAGTTGTCGTTGGAGTTGTTGTAGTTGTGGTTGAAGTAGTTGGTGTACTAGTTGTTGTTGTTGTTGTTGTTGTTGTGGTAGTAACTGGTTCAGGAATGGTTACAGTGAATGAGAATTCAACGTAATTTCCTTCATTGTCAGTTACTTTTATTGTAACAACAGTGTCACCAACTGCAAATGCGGAAACATTCAAAGCATATGCTCCAGAAGTTAACGTGATTGCACTGTATGCACCAGTTCCAGTTTTCATTTCATAAGTTGAAATTCCAACATCATCTGTAGCTGTGATAGATACTGTAACAACATTAGCTACAATATCAGATACTGTGTAACTTACATCAGGTCCGAAGGTTACTAACTCTGTGTTGATTCGTGGCATGTATATATCAACAGCACTTGTTTCCAAGAATGCAAATGCAACACCAGAAGTACCATAGTACATTGTTGATTCAATGTATGCTTCATTAGTAGATTTGTTCCAATTTGCTTCATCACCAGCAGAAGTGCTTGTGATATTTGCAATATCTTCCAAATAAGCTGTTGCTTGTGTAATTAAACCATATGCAGCAGTATGTTTGATCTTTTGGAAAGCTTCAGTTGCAAACATAATAATGCCTGCAGAACCATGACCCAATGAAGTTGCGATTCGCAGATTTGAAGTCGAATCTGCCCATGCCCATCCAGTAGTTACTGCGGTTACGTTACCTTCATACCATTTGAAAACACCATCAACTGTTGTTAAATAGTTATTTTCACCAGTTAATAAGTAAGCCCTGAGGTAAGTAGCACCAATACCGGCTCCACCTCTTGACCATCCACTTAGATATTCAGTTCCGCTCGCTTCATTAACCCAAGAGTATTCTCCTAATACTATGGTTGCTTTAGCATCCAAATACTTGAGAGCATCGATCGCAGCGTTCATGTAGATATAATTGTTTCCTGCAAGGGCTAAATCCATGAAGAAACTTGCAATACCAGCAGATCCGTGCCAACGACCCAAGTAAGTACCTGAGGTATCAACATTTGCTAATCTGTACCATTTGAGACCATCTGAGTCTGCGACACCAGTTGAAATTAAGAAATCTCCAACACCAGAGGCAACATCCAAATATGTTGTATCTCCAGTTTGTACATACAAGTTGAGGAAGAATGTACCAACACCTGGTGTACCTTTACTCCATCTTGTAGATAAGAGTAATGGATCACCAACATCAGCATATAATTCAGGCCATGCATAACCTTCTGTAGTATCTGCAGTAGCGATAAAGAATGTACCTGCTGCTTTTGCAAGGTCAAGGAATGATTGATCACCTGAAGCTTGACTTAGCTTAAGAAGTGTTTCACCAATACCTGCTGCACCACCGTAGAAATCCATGTCAATAGCATTAGATGTGTTTACATTTACTGCATCATATCTTTCATACCATGCTTTTCCACCATCTAGTGTCACTGCAACGGCATCGAGCCAATTACCACCTTTTACAGCAGCTTCTAAGTACCCAAATGTAGTATTTGTAGTCAATCCACCAAAGTGCAATGCTGTTGTTTGTCTACTGTACATATTGAGTAGTTCAAGAATATTTCCAGAAGCACCCTTAAGTGTACCAGTTTTATATGTAGCTGATTCAGTTTCAAGCCATTTTAGACCTGTACCATCAACTTCAGCAATGTCCAATAAGTAAGTAGTTGCTGCGACGGCCATAGCTTTATCAGCTGGATCTTGCATTAATTCGAGTGCTTGCATGAATGTAGCTACACCGACTATTCCATAATAGAGGTAATAATCAATATAATTCTCAGCAGCTGCATCAGATTTTAACCATGCAACACCATTTGTGTTTGTGAACATCAAATCATTAAGACCTAATGCAATAGATTGCGCCATATTTTTGAATTTAACATCACCAGTTGCTTCGTATGCTTGAACAAGGAACATTCCAATACCTGGACCACCATGACCCATTCCGGTCATGTTTCTTGGATTAGATTCTGAATCTGAGAAAATAATTCCATTTGCAGTTGTGTTTGAGATCTCAGTGTAATAGTTGTAAATTAGATCAATAGTTGCTAGATATCCAGCACCACTATCAAGAGTATTAGCCCTTAACAGCACTGAACCAATACCAGCACCACCTCGTGACCATCCACTGAAGAATGTACCTTCTGCAACTTGGTTTTCAAATTTTACACCTGTTCCATCAGCAATCGCTTGTGCTTGTACATAGTCTACAGCAGATAAAGCAAGCGCCTTATGAGCTGCAGCACCTGTAACTTCATAGAGATCTATCAAGAATGAAGCGATACCCGCAACACCATGCCATCTACCTAAAAATATTTCACTTGCTACATCAGGGAGTTGTAACCAGTATGCATCTCCAGCAAGGTCTAGTTTCTCAGAATCTAACCAAGTGAACAAACCTTTAGCAACGTTCAGATATTGAACATCTTCAGTAAACCTATACATTTCTAGGAATACTGATCCAATACCAGGACCACCTTTACTCCATCTTGTGGATAAAAGTGTTGATCCATATGATTCAGGCCATGCATAACCGGTAGTTGTATCAGCTACAGCAATCAACCAATCTGCACCACCTTTAGCGGCATCAAGATACAATGGATCATGCGTAATTCTGTATAATCTAAGTAGGTATGATACAATACCGGCTACACCTCCATAATATGGTGTAGAAACTAAGGTTCCAGATGGTGTACCATCTTGGTTATAAACCTCATACCAATATGTACCACTGGCATTTGTTTGTGCTCTTCCGAGTAACCAGTTACCAGCTCCAATAGCCAGTTCAAGTGGTAGGGCAGTTTCTTCTGTGTTCAATCCGGTGAATAAAGAGGATCTTGATCTCTCTTCATATACATCTAACATGTAATCACCGATCGAAGCCATACCTTTGATCATACCAGATTTGTAAACACTTCCGGTTTTATTGGTTTCAGGCCATTGTAACCCACCAGCAGCAGGTTCTGCAACAGCAGCTAATGTATCGATAACATCCTGGGTATAATCACTATTTATCATAGTCCCATCATTAACGAAAACAACTACTTGTCCTTCTACCCAATCCCAATAATTAGTGGTTCCACTTACAGCATAAGCATGTATAATGTATGTGCCAGTTGTAGCAGGGGCAGTAAACGTTTCAACATATGCAGCAGTTGAATCATCACCGGTCATAGCATGAGCGGGTTCTGAAACTGTTGCAACGAGAAAGTCACTATTATCTCCATCGATGGTATTATAACCGATTGTTAGATCATTGGATGATATTGCTCCACCAAAGTTTGAGACAGTGGCAGAAATATCAAAGACCTCGCCAGGAGTCACATACATAATTGCAGGAGTAAATAATATTTCTCCAGTAACTCCAGTATTTGGAGAACCAAAATTATGACATCCTCCACTTGTTGAGGATGGTCTCCAAGTATCGAAGCTACCATTGTCCTTGTCACTACTTACC
>JAAFKL010000162.1 GCA_021399405.1 Candidatus Heimdallarchaeota archaeon
GTATTGGTGCATCAGACCAATGATCCGGGAAGGGAAGTTGTTAATGTCTAGCTTTGTCTAGATTTATTCAAGTTCTGAGTAACGGTTTGAGTAGAAAACATATCAGGGAAGGAATTTCTAATTCCTTGAAGAATATGAAAACAGATTATGTAGATATCTATTATTGTCATCGACCTGATAGAGATGAAAATGATAAAATCAAAACACCTCTAGAGGAAATTATTCGAACGATGACTAACCTCATAGATGAGGGCTTGATCCATTATTGGGGAACATCATGGTGGCCACCTGTTCTCTTAGAACGATGTTATGGAATTGCAAAGGAACAAGGACTTATCCCTCCAGCCGTTGAGCAACCACCATATCATCCAAATGCACGATTTATTGAAAGAGATTTGTTCGAAGTTGTTGATTATCATGGGATGGGAGTTACATCCTTTGAAGCATTAGGAAGTGGATTCTATACTGGAAAATATCATCAATCAGAAGAAATACCAGAAAATAGTAGAGCAACTAAATTTGATATGCTTCCAGAAGGTTTGATCGAAAAAAGACGAGCTATGATAGAGGGTTTGGGTGAAATAGCCAAAGATCTTGATGTCACAATTGCACAGGTAGTTATTGCCTGGAGTATTAGACTACCCCAGATATCATCCTCAATTATGGGTGCTTCAAGACCTGAACAAGTAATTGAAAATGCTGCAGCATCTGAGGTTGTGTTATCACCAGATCATACCACTAAAATTGAAGAAATAACTGAACCACTTCCCACAAATCATTATCGTTAATATCCATAAACAGAGGATAGATATAGAAGGAAACAGATATTGGATTGTGGAAAATAAACGATTGATTTCCCTCATATTTGTTGGATTGTCAATTGTTAGTATTTTAGCATTTTTCATATTCAATTTTCCTTTTCCATTTTTGTTTCTATTTTTTCCTCCATTGCTATTTAACACAAGAAAGAGAAACCGAGATAAGTTTGTTAATTCCCAAGAATCCAATTTCTGTAGTAATTGTGGATATAATCTTATTCCATCCTGGATTGTATGTCCCAATTGCTCTAAGCCAATTGAAAAATTAATCTAAAAAAAAGAAAGTTAGACAGATCCAAAAGGCTTTATCAATCCAAAAATTAGGAAACAAAAGGTAGGCAATTAGTATTTCAAGATTATCATCTCTACTTGCAATCGATAATTTAAAGATAGAAAGTAATAGATTAATTAAGAAATATTTTCTATTTTCGAATCTAGTTAGATTTACTATAATGCTATCTAATACATTCTATGTGTTATTTGTACTTGAATTTGTTTCATTTACTGAACTAGGGATTTTAATGAGTATCAGATTTATTACTCAATCTGTAATTGATTATCCAACTGGTATCATTGCAGACAAAATTGGATATAATCGAGTATTAGGTTTTGCATATTTCATCCATGCAGTATCCTTTGGGTTTTTAGTGTTTACGAGTACATTTAATGGTTTTCTAATCGTGTTTTTATTAGAAGCTGTTGCTGTTGCACAAGAGTCTGGTGCCCTTGATTCATGGTTTGACAATCAATACAGAACTGTTGTTACTGATGATCAGGATCGACAAGTATATGGAATGTTTCACTCAAGAAATCTATTTGTACAAAGCGTGTTAACAGGATTTGCAATCATGATTGGTGGAACAGTATCATCAATATATTCTCGTAAACTTATATTTTCGATACAGTCTGTAATTATGATTTTATTGGGAATCAGTTTCTATTTTACAATAAAATCGCCAAAACTTGCAAATCAAAATAACGATGATCAATTACCGAAGATAGGACTCTTAGGGTATATGAAGCAAGGATTTGAGGTATTTAAAAGTAGAAACAACACTCTACTAATCCTTGGACTCATTTTGATGAATGCATCAGGTTATGCATGGGGTAGCCTCATTTTATTTCCATTATATTTTGGATATTCTGGTAGCGATTTTGGAGCCGGATTAATTAGATCTATGTCGTTTGTAACAGAGGCAATTGTTGTTTTGATTGTAGGGAAATTCACAAAATCTAGAGCTAGTAGATCATGGTTGTCGATTTTTATATTTTTTGAAGGATTGGTATTTTTTGGTAGTTTTGCGATCCTGCTTCATCTTGTTCCATTCACCTACAATTTTGAGGTCTCAACCGTTGCCATAATTTTAGCACTATTTATTGTAGCTGATTTTATTGGGCTTGGAGCTCACTTAATCCGTAAAAAAATATTTGTGGACCTTGTACCAGATCACATTCGTAATTCTTTCTATTCGCTTGAAGCTACTTTGATTGTATTGCTGGCAAGCCCACTGATGATTGTAGTTGGATATATAATTGATAAACATGGATTTTCTCAAGCAGTGGCATTTCTTGGAGTATTCCCAATGATTGGGGGTATCTTGATTTTTTTTGGAAGAAAAGGATGAATATTCTCTACCCTAAATATCGGTAAATCTATTTCTTCATAGAATTGTAAGTTCTTCTACAATCTATTCTTCATTGTTTTCTTCGGGTTCGACATAATCGGGAAAACAATAATTGAAATAAGGACATCTGAAATATGGATTACACTCAGTTTCGAAGATTGTGTCATCAATTTCAGGCAGTGTGTTTTTTCCTTCCATAAATGATAGATGAGATAATTTTGTTATAATTAGTGAAAACTTATCCTTCACGTAATTTTGAGGGAAATAGGTCATTTCCCAATTATTTCGTCTGATGTAGAATAATGCACCATCAATCCCACCGAGCATACCTTGATATGCCATCAATTGAGTAAGATGGGATTTATTTGGTAAATAAGCTCTTGGAGAACTTGTTGATTTTATATCGATAACAATTTTCTTCCCTTCATTATTTTCCATTAGCAGATCATAATGGCCAACAAGTCGAAAGCTAGGTCCATCAAATGAAACTTCCTCTTCCATCCCTATAATATCATTTTGTAGGGCTGTCTGAACAATTTCGTGTATTGCTTGACCAGAAATATGAGCCCCAGGTTGTAATTTTCTTTTACCATCATTCAAAATCTCTAATTGAATCCAATCGGGTAATTTCTCAATGTCGTCGGATTCCAAATATTTGGTTGCGGATTTATTCAGCAGAATTTTTCTACTACAATAACCGACTGAGGAAGCACGAAATTCTCCCTTGACAGGAGTATAATCATGACCATCACGGACTACATATTCTAGAACTTTTTTTTTAATTAAGCTAAATAATTCTTTATCTGAGTCTTTTGCCATTGGAGGGACTTCATAGAATGATGTTTCGGATTTACTTTCACCCTTGTTCGGATTTTTATCATCTGCTTGAATATAACATGACCTCTAAATTTAAGCGGCAAGATGCAATTTCTTACATTTTCTAAACTGGAATTAATTATATAAGAAGCGACACTGATCGATCTCGAAAAGGATATTTGCATTTGAAAAATTGTTATTAGCATACTGGATCAGTGCATGAAGCCCCATATGGCTAAAATTAGTGAGAATTTGATAGCATTATATTCTTAGTTACTATCTACAGTTACAATTTACCACAAATACTATTATACCAGTCGAACATATTAGTTTCTAGGAATCGTACGGAATCGTTCGAAGAAAAGCATTTACTACTACGGTGGTAATATGCAAGCAATATTACTACCTCAGTGGTAAATACTCACCATGGAGTAATAACCTTTATATACAAAAGCAAGTATATATATATGCTATTGAGCGGTATTTAAGGGGCAACCGTTGGCGATACAATAATTTCGCCGCTCAAAGGATTTGACCAACGATCCCACTGTAGAGCTGATAAAAATGATTAATAAAACTTGCACTGACTGTGGTTCAACTAAAATCGCAGAAAAATATAGAGACGGCATTGTCGTATGCACAGCTTGTGGACTCGTACTTGATCAGATAATTGAATCTTCAAGTAGCCCCATTTACAATCGAGAAGACATGCAAAATAAATCAACAACTGGTCCACCAATCTCAATTTTACGAGCAGATTATGGGCTTTCCACGGATATTTCTTCAACTTCACGTGATGCTTATGGAGGAAAAATTTCTTCCTTGACTAGACAAAAAATGCGAAGATTACGATGGGTTAATTCAAGAACCTCAAAATCAGAAATTCGTAACCTTAGAACAGCACTTCGTGAACTAAAAAGATTAGCAGCTTCATTGAGCCTTCCCCAGGAGACCCAAAGTACTGCTTCATTCTTCTATAGACGAGCTTTGAAAGCAAAATTAATTCGAGGTAGATCAATTAATTCCATGATTGCGGCTGCAGTTTATCTTGCGGCAAGAAAACACAATTTTGCAATTGTATTGAAAGATCTAGAAGAATCATCAAGTGTGGATAAGAAAATTATCGCCAGATGTATGCGAGTATACATGATGGAACTAAATATCAAACCAAAAATAAATAATGCACTTGATATGATACCCCGTCTCACATCGAAACTAGAACTTACACAAGAAACTGAAAATGAAGCTAGAAGAATACTTGCTGATGCTAGAAGAGGAAAACTTGATGTTGGAAAATCTCCAATGTCTATTGCAGCAGCGGCTATATACCTAGCCTGTTTAAGAACTGGCGAAAGACGGACCCAGCAGATGGTTGCCGACGCCGCCATGACGACTCCTGTTACACTTAGGAACCGTTTCCGTGCAATTAGTGATGCTCTAACCATTGATGTTGAAGTTAGAAGAGGAGCAGCCGCTACACCAGTATTCTTTAGACCCCCAATGAATATTGGCAAACCCGATTTTGAAGATTAATAGCCTCCCCTATCTCAGCCCTACAGCAATTTGTTGAATGAAAGAAAATTAATTCATTCACCTTTTTTTATTAAATACGTTTTGTAAATTTCAACAATTGGATATGATATAAAATAGGATATAATGTTAAAGCATGTCATGCAAAATCGTTTTCCTCAGAATGAGAAATAAATTGAAAATTAATAATGTTAACAAATATTACATGAAAAAACAAAGTTTGAGGTGAGCACTCAACCGATCAGATAAAATGAAACTAAATAAAAGGTGATTAAAGCATCATAGAGAATAAATTAAATGATCCATCAAGAAATTTTAATAGATTGCAGTCAAGAGAAATGTTTTAAGATTTCCCAAAATTATAATATCAGATTAGATTGGGATCCATTTTTGTCGGAAATGGTTTTTCTTGATGGTGAGACAGTTGCAGCTCCAAAAGTACAGGTTAGGGTTAAGTCTAAAAATAATCAGGAAATGACAGTTGAATTTATTACCGTTAAATCCCCAGATCATGTATCGATGAAGATGACCTCTGGACCAATATATTTTAGCAAATTTTCAGGGACGTGGAATTTTCAATCGATTGATGATAAACAAACAAAAGTGGTTTTTCGGTACAAATTTAGACTAAAATGGTGGACTATACCAATTATAACTCGTTTATTTGTTAATCGTCTCTTATCTAAGACAATGAAAAGTAGGTTAATTGGTTTAAAGAAATATTGTGAATCAATTGATTAAGGAACTGGAATCTATCGAGAAGGAAAGAAAATATTATTGAGTTATTGTTTAGTATATTCTTACTTTTCAATCCAGTCAAATCTTCATATGTAGAGATTGTAGTTCAGATTAGAATTTAATAATTAAAAAAGCGGTGTAGAACGTAAGCCAGCTTCTGTTAGGATGCACGATTTGTAAACAAATCTGCTGTTTCCATAGTAGCATCGATCTAGGCGCATACCTAAATTAACAGCACGAGAGGGCTGCTCGGTAAACCGAGTAAATTTAATTCTGCTTGTACCGGGATGATGGCTCGTTCCAGGCTCCCAAAGAGCTTGCGTTTCTA
>JAAFKL010000016.1 GCA_021399405.1 Candidatus Heimdallarchaeota archaeon
AAAACATCTATGTTTGGTAAGAAGGGACTAGGAGAGTATCTACCTGTCAATTCCCCCTCAAAGGGGAGTAACGGAAAAGCTAGAAACACCCCGAAGGCTCGCAAGAGAAGTCCCCGTTCCGGATGTAAATCTGGAACAACCGGTATTAAATCACTCTCTGAGTGGTTTAGTGATGATCTATCGGAAGGCCTGGAAACCCCTACCCGCGTGGAGGGACATACGAACCGTACCTCGGTACAACATTCTAAACTACTTGATGAACATTCACTATCTAATGAGCGTTCCTCGGGGAAAGCGGCGACGTCTGGTTAGAATGAACGAACAGGTAAACTAAAATAATTTGTCAAAAATTAGATCATGGTACCACATCCCAAACTCATCAGCTACTTCTTTTAATCCTGTAAGCTCATCAATGGCTCCTGTATTCGTTGTCCCTGCAGTTCCAACTATCATTATCGGTATAATTGAATCACCATATTCTTTGATGTCACTCTCAGTGGCATATTTTACTGCCTTTGCAGTCATCTCGTAATTCTCATTGCTGGGAACAACCCTGATGCTCTTTTTGCCTAGGCCAAGCATCATTATTGCCTTCTCAATTGCGTTGTGTGTCTGATCAGAGATGTATATCATCAATCTTTTTTGATGGAAAAGACCATCTTCTTTGAGATCAATCCCATGAGACCTCGTTTGTTGAACCAATCCCGTGTAAATACAGGTGATATTTGCACCTGATCCACCCATGGTGAAACTACCGAAAGTGGATTTTGGTAGTTGGAGTAATTCAGCAAACCAATTTATAACAAGAGATTCGATTGCAGATCCAGCAAGGGATCCCTGTACGCTTCCTGCGAATTGATTGAAAAATGGGGTTAACATGGCCCCAACCATGGATTCGGGAGTAGGATCACTGGGTACATATGCCAGGAATTTTTTATTGGTTGTCGTGGGAAAATTTGGGATAATTTTGTTTTTCAAGGTATTAAGAATTATGCCTAGATCTATTCCATCAATTGGAATTTCCTGGTCAAAGAGATCACCTACCTCTGAAGAAATAATATTTCTGTGAAATGGATTATTATCCACATTTTTCATATATTTAATTGCCAAGGGTAATAATTCTTCAATCAGATTTGTAGGATCTGAAGTATATTTCAAAGGCGATGTCTTTTGAAAGAGTTTTCGGATTTCACTCTTATCCATACCTGGAACTTCGAGAGATATTAAAGAAGGTTCTTGAATGAGGGCAAACTAATCATGTAATTAATGTAATACATTCTTGATAGATATTCACCACAGATTGTTAGAACCACACAACAGATTTAAGCCAAGTAATTTACGGCTGCATGTGACAGATTTATTCGATTTATTAGGAACAATAAATCTCATATCAGGAGGCTTATTGATATTTCCAATGATCCTAAATTTCAAATATTTTTACCAACTTAGAATAACGAATTACATATTTGCTGGTTCTTGGTTATCTCTGAATTTCATAGGTAATTGGATGGTCTATTTTGGAACATCGGAAGACATTGATCATACTTTGTATATATACTCCCTATCTGATTTTATGATTACCTTTTCAAATGCATTTTTATTATTGATGATAGCAGGTATAAGATGGGATAAATTCCCGAAATGGATTTATGCTCTCCTCATATACAACTTTTTAGCGGGTGTAACTGGTATGATTGTCACGTTAGTTACTAATGATACTATATTTATTGGCGTACACCCTATTTCACAATATTTCTTTCCTTTTTCTGTTGTGCTGACACAGTGTGTGATATTATATGCTATGTTGTCAGGAGACATTGTAAGGAAAAATAAAAGGGTCATGTTCGCAAGAAATCTTTGGATTGCAACCTCTTCGATCCATTTATTGGCTCAATCACTTAATTTAGGTGCAAATTTATTACAAATTCCATTTGAAGACTGGCCACTTTGGTTTTTCTATATTGTGGTTATTGGTGTTACTGTTTCAGGATTGCTGATTCTTGTTAATCACATTTTCTTCCCTGAAGCTGTTCTCATAACTACTACAGCCTATCACAAAGCTGCTGGTCTTTATGCCACGATAGGAAAGAAGGAAAAATTAATTCCTGATATTGGAATTGGTGCAATTATAAGTTATTTTGAATCAGCCAAACAATTAGTTGATGCAAATATTAACGAATAATTCGTGGCCGTAGAATTAAAATATAATGTAAATAAAACTCTTTTAGAACATTCAACCAAGCCTTTGTAGATAATGATATTTGAATTGAATCACATTACTTGGTCGTAAATCGGTACCACTCAAGTTTTGACAACTCAATAACACTTTTAACACATGAAAATTGCAAATGGATTGTACCATGCAAATGAATGCAAAGCTCTCCTATTTTTTGATGATAATCGTGGTTATTGTCTGGGGTATAAGTTGGCCCATTGGGAGAATTATTGCTCTCAGTGATTTTGGTGTCTATCCCTTCACTATATCATTTATCAGATATGCATTTGCTCTACCTGTTTTATATTTCTTCACCAGATTGCTTGAGAAAGAAGTAGTCTTTCCTCGACATCTCTGGAAGAGAATTTTTGTTCTGGGATTGCTTCAGATCAGTCTCTACCAGCTTTTCTTTCTCATAGGTTTAAGATACACCTCAAGCTCTGATGGTGTGCTCATTATTAATGGAGGTATTACCATTATCACAGCGATTGTTGCATCCAAAGTGTACGTGTCTGAGAGAATGAGCAGGAATAGAATAATCGGAGTATCTTTGGCCTTCTTGGGTGTATTCATAATTTTTCTATATACTCCCAATACAGATACAGAAAACCGAGTATTGGGAAATATTCTAATTATGCTTGCCGCAATTGCATTTGGTCTCTATACAGTTTTCTCTAAACCCATATATGAGGAGATCACTCCTCTAAATTTCCAATTCTGGGCGACACTATCTGGCTGGCTTGTATTAACATTGTTCAGTGTTGTGGAGCAGATCAATGCATCAGCCTTTCTTGTTGCACAGGTAGAAAGTGATATTTTACTGTGGATAATGTTCTTGGGAATAATTGCAGCAGCACTGGGAAATACTTTGTTCAGTATCGGGGTCAAACATATAGGTCCAACCCGATCAGCACTTTTTATCAATCTGATGCCAATAGCTGGTGTATTAGCTGCCAGCGTGATGTTGGATGAGGAATTCTCTTTCATTTACGTGATATCTTTCGTAGTAATCTTTCTAGGGATCTATATTGAGAAACGAGGATAGTTGGAATCAATGTTTTGAAACTTGAGACAATGATTACATACATCATCTGGAATGTATATACATTCCTTCTAGGTATAAATACCTATTGCAGGATGATGCTGCTACTATCCCGTTGAATGTATTTTACAACTTTCTT
>JAAFKL010000163.1 GCA_021399405.1 Candidatus Heimdallarchaeota archaeon
CTCAGAGCATACAACATCGTGCATTTCTCTGGGTGGGCGGTCTCGTGGACCTCTTCTTTGATTTGAGTAACTCATCTAAATCGTTTTCCGTTTCTAACTTTGTTATTTTCTCTTCATTTTTTCTCTGTTGGTTACCCATAATAAAGAAAGAAGTTCAAATTAATAGTTAGTACGAATAATACTATTATGGGTACTTATTAAATTCGCTGATACAATACAATAGCATCAATTTGTTAGGGGATGATTTATCCATAAAATCTATTAAAGGTAAGCCTTAATGATTCTAAATTTTATTTTTTCAATTTCCAATCAATTAATCCATTAGATTTCAATTTGATGTTCCTTAATAAATAATAAATTATATTCATACAATGTTTCTAAATTATTGATTCTCTGTATAGATATAGGAAAAGGGACTGAAGATGTACTTTTATATGTAGAATCTCAGCCAATTGAAAATTCCATCCAAATGATTGTACCATCGACTGCTCAGTTACTGGTAAAACAAATCAGTGAAATTAAGAGTAGACCACTCCGGATTGCTGGTGAGTTAATGGCAGGAGAACCCTGGCATAAATCAGTTTATGCGATTTGTGAAGTAGACCCTGGAAATGTCATTATGACTGAAACTGCAGCAAGAAGTTTGAGGTATGTATTGGATCAAGTTAGATCTAAAGGTGTGAAAATAGTAGAAGATACAGAAATTGATAATTTTGATGGTCCCCTCATTTCAATTGGCGATATCGAATGGAATAGAATATTTTTGCTCCTAGAAAATTCTTACATAAAAAAAGAGCAGATTACTAAAGTATTGATCTGTTGTCAGGATCATGGAGAACCTGAAAATCCTAAACAAAGTACTAGAGATTTTCGAATGAAAACCATATACAAGAATCTTGATAATCGAGGTAGGATAGAAGATTTACTCTTATCATCTAAAGAAATCCCACAAGAACTACCAAGATTAAACTCTGTAGCTCAATCAGCATTGAAAGCTTTTACACATCTAAATCATGATGATGTGTATGTTATGGATTCTAGTCCAGCAGTAATTCTAGGTGCAGTTAGTTACAATAAAGGATTTGAGTTAATTATTAATGTTGGAAATGGGCACACCCTTGCTGTAATAATCAATAATAAATCAGTGGAAGCGATTTATGAAATACACACAGGAGGTATCAAGCTAGAGAAATTCACAGTGGATATACGTCGACTTGCAAAGGGAGAATTGACTCATGAGGAGGCTTTGAATTCAGGTGGGCATGGTGTTTACAATAGAAATAATTTGAAAATGAATGATTCAGATATCGACAAATTATTTCCAATGTCGGTAATTGGTCCGAATCGAGATAAAATTAATACTTTGGATGTCAAATATGTAAATCCCGGGGGTAGCATGATGATGGCTGGCCCGATTGGATTACTTCGAGCCTACCATTTTTTGAATAATTTGGATTTTATTGTTTCTTTATATTAATCAAAATCCTTTGATGGTTTATCTTCATCCATACTTGTAGGTTGATACTCAGATGGTGGCGTTCCAACATCAGCTGGTTTAATTTCAGATGAAACAGGAGGTGTTACAAGTGTTGCTGATTTTCTACCCTTCTTCGGAAGAAGATTACCACATGAATGACAAGCATTGTTTGAAGATCGAGTTGAAGTACCACAATGAGGACATTCGGTATTGTAACCAGTAACCGAAAGAAGACCTCCGAGTATCATTCCACTAAATCTTAACAATAACCATCCACCATAGAGTAAACCTACTGTAACTAGAGATTCATACAATGTAGGAGCAGTTACAGTAATTGTCCTTTCAGTTACACTTGGACTTAATCCTGTCTTATCTGCATTAATCACAATATCATATTCACCAGGATCTAATCCACTTGGATCTATTTGGAAAGTATGTGGTGATTGGAAAATTCCAGTATCAGCAAGAGCTTTGTCCAGATCTGTTACCTTACTAGGATCCTTGAAAGCGATACTAACATTAGCAGTTATTAAATTGGAGAAACGATCTTCTGTATTGACTTCTATGGCCAATTTAGTTACATCACTCTCAAAGAAGGATCTACCTCGTATTTCTAATTGAACAGGATTTGCATTTATTTTTATCCGATTTTCAATTATATTGAGTACTTTCTCAATTCTATGAGTCTGGTAACTATTGTGGCTTAGCGTGAATTTTATGGTTTCTTGAGGAAAAGTCAAAGATAATATATTGAGAGAACTTATAGTAACTGTTGCTGATCCATCTGTACCCGTGGTGACTGAATTACTTATTCCATTTATGTCATATGCAACATTAACTAATGATACAGGTTCATTATCTTGATTAATAACAGAAATCGTGAAACTATAGGAATCATCAGATCCCTGAACTACTTCCAAAAATGAGGGACTAACAATTAATCTCATCTGCGCTTGTTGAATCCTTAACTCAAGAACAATTGGTCTATCAAAGAAAAGGTTCTTTGCTTCTGCATTGGATACTTGAAGGAAAATTGGAAGAACGGCCTCAATTTTTTGAAATTGATTCAAACTTAGACCCGTCCCACCGGCTGTAAACAAATTAAAATCAGTAACTACAGAAGAAATATCAAAATCAATATCAATATTACCTGACACATCTGTGCGATCAGTAGTGTAATATTTAGCTTTCATAATTTTATTTTCTAGTATTTGATCAATAGGAATACCTAGTGATAATTCTACTTCCAAGTTACTTAATGCAACTCCATTTTCATCAATAATACTAATAGTTGTTTCTAAGTCCTCACCGTCCGAGAATATCTCAAAATCACTAAAGGAAAACTCAGGTCTAACAATTCCTAATGCTGTGCTTGAAATGTTACCTACTAATTGAGTTACTCCTTCTTGCTTCAAATCTAAATTAAGCGAGAATGTACCTCTTTTCACAGGGGTGAATGGAAAATCAAGAAAGCCTGTGTCAAATTCAAAGCCTCCCAAATCAAAAACTTCATTTTGCGAAAAACCTATTTCAGTTGAGAATATTGTTGCATCTACTGTGAACTGAAATAGTGGATTAAACCATACAAAACTTTGGATTGCTTCAACCTTCCTGAAGAAAATAAATGCAAAAGATTCCGAATCCACAATTGTTTCTTTCTGGGTTTCAATTATTACTTGTACTGGGAACTCAGTTGATAAATAATCTAAAATCGCAGTGTTGGCAATGAATGAATTAGAACTGAAGGATTCGTCCCTTCTGCTCACAAAGCCGCTTGCATGGTCATAAGTTGCAAAGTATGAATTTGATTGCTCATCAAACATCACAGTATCTAATGAGCCCTTAAGACCGACTGTTCGTTTATAAATTGTTCTTGATACGTCTTGAACGGAAGGATCTGCAATGTTCTTCCAATTACCTGCAACTCGTGTGAGTGAATTAAGGAAAAATGAAATTTCATTCGTGTTTGTTGTTTCCTCAATTAATCCACTTGAGATGTTTAATTTCGTATACAACAACCCATTTGATGATGAATATAATTTGAAAATATTTTCCATTACCTTCGTTGCTAAATCGAGATCGACTTTGGAGAATGGATCAAGGAATGGATGGCCAATAACAGGATTCTGCATGTCCATGTAGAATATCTGTGAGATAAGTCGAGTATCGAATTCTCTGTCTGCGTTATTTTTATTATAATATTCAAATGGAACTTTGATATTATTTAGAGAGGTGATGTTTACATTAGACCCATCAGTTACAAGGTTTGTTTCAATGTTATTATATGTATCTTGAGCTCTAGTGTTGAAATCAAAAGTATTTAAGATCCCTGTAAAAGGAAATGCTACTAAAAGTTGTACCAACAAAGCATTACTCTCAGTATAGACGACATCTCCCTGAACGTTTGGCGTGCCATCACCATTTAATGATGATGTCTCAACGTATCCATCTGTCCCATCATAAAAAACATCGTTGATTGCATTCATTGTGTCATTGATTCGAGTTTCTAGTATGATTCTAAATGGATTACTAAAATCTAAAACATTCCAAAATTCCATCATTGCCATAAGAGCGTAAACATTTTCACTCAATTTTGCCTGATCATTTCCTGAAAGTGGATTAGTGGTGTAAATACCATTATTGACATGTCGATAACTATCCATTAATTCAAGAGTTTTGTTTGCAACACCAAAATGAGGTGCAACTGCTTCAACTTCTAGAAATCCGAGTTCTGCAGCACTTGCTCCACGAAAGATTCCAGATCTTGAAAGACCATATATCGCGGTAGATAACCCTCTTACAACATTTTGGGTATCACCTGCAAGTGTGTCAAGTTGGACATCGTAAAATTCGTTGTAAAATCCTACATCCTGAAAATAATCCATTATATCAACTATTCTTTCATAACCGTTAGAATTCAAAACAGCTCTTTGCCTTTCCCCAACTTGAATTTGACCAGGAGGATACATAGCAACACTAAGTGAGATTCGAGGATCGAATTCAATTCCTTCAGCAACAAAAATTTGAATGTAATATATGCCATCATACTCTGCTCTAAAGGGTAGTCTTTGAATATTTGGGGTCTCAAAAATATTTGATTCGGCAAATGCAATTGGGTTAAAATCTTGATCAAATACATCAATCCAGTATAGTACAGCCTCAAGATCACTATTGCTAGATGCTAAAGTTGCATTTATCTCAATTTGAGAGCTTGCATTTGCATCGATATGAAACAATTGTAACTGAGTATCGATATCATAAGTTGTGGTTGTATTAGCAATGAAAACATTTGTAAAATTGGTAAACGCCAAATGAGTAGAGCTTGGGTCTATTGTAGTTAACGAAATAGAGCTATCACCTTCTACGATTGAGTTAACACCAATTTCCTCGTTTGTATATTCGTGATCAACATTTTCAATTTTTACTGTTTGAGTAACATTTGGTGACGATAATGCAGGAAGTGCAGATCCTAAAAGTAGAACGATTACAATTAGCATCATCGTGTATTGGAATTTCTTAGATAAATTCATCTTATTTTGATCCTATTTTTCTCAAGGGGAACCTTATTGATTTTTATTGTTTGCTGATCAAATTGGATTTTAGATTTTTATATGAATTTATTATTCTTAGTTATTGAGATTAGGTAATAAATTCTACTAGATACATTATTTCTGTGCAGACTGCAATATTTAGAATTAGTATAAACTAACTGTGAGTTTAATTAAAACAATCAAACAGTTCACAAAGTGATTTTACTTTGTTGGGTATGTAGAAATACATCTATATCTAGAAAATTCAAGTACTGATAATGGAAGCAATTGTGGAAGGATCGGGAGTTAAATCTGATTATAGAATTTATGTGTTGCTTCTTTCTGTAGTTATGTTTTGGGGTGCTTCATGGCCTGCAGGGAGTATTATTTCAAAAAGCGTACCTCCGATAACTGCTGCGTTCATTAGATACACAATATCATTGCCATTTTTCTTTGCTGCAGCATTAATCGTGGATAGAAACATCCGTTTAGAAAAGAGAATGCATCTGAAAATTATTCCACTTGGTATAATGCAGGTCAGTCTCTATAATATTTTCTTTCTCACAGGATTAAAGTACACAGGACCATCTGATGCTGTTCTAATCATCGCAATGAATCCAACAATAACAGCCATAATTGCTAGTTTACTATATCAAGATGAAAAATTAACCAAATTTAAAATTCAAGGATTAGTTACAGCGCTTCTTGGAGTAGCCATTGTTGTAATTCTTAGCCCTAACGTAGATGTACCAAATCGATTATTGGGCAATTTCATCATATTTCTTGCAGCATTCACCTGGGCCGCTTTTACAGCATTTGCTCGCCCTGTATTGAGAGAGGTAAAACCCCTTACTTTTACCGCTTGGGGTTCATTCTATGGATGGTTGTTACTTTTAATTCTTTCACCAATTCAGGGTCCATGGTTTATTAAAATGGAAAGTAATGTAATTTATGGTCTAATTTATCTAGCACTCGTAGCTGGTGTGTACGGCAATATCATTTACAATTCTGGAGTTAGACGAATTGGTCCTTCACGGACTAGTATTTTTGTTAATTTAGTTCCAATTTTTGGAGTCATAAGTTCATTATTCATTCTGCCTGAAGAAAAATTCAGTTTTTGGTATGTGGTATCAATAATCTTGATTTTACGAGGTGTAAGTTTAGTAAATAGAAAGCCTAAAAATAATAATAAAATGGAACTAATTAATCCCCATTAACATCTGAAAGTTCGCATAATTCAATTTCCAAACTTTTGGCGTATGAAAGGAATTTTTTGTCAGAACCATAGAGCTCGGAATAAAATATTCTTGCAATACCTGCATTAGCTAGCAGTTTAAAACAGTAGAAACAGGGTGATGCAGTTGTATAAATTGTTGAACCATTTATGTTGATTCCATTTTTTGCAGCTTGTACCAATGCATTTGCTTCAGCATGAATAGTTCGAATACAATGTCCATTCTCTAATAAACAACCAACTTCACTGCAATGTTCAGTATTTCTAATTGAACCATTATATCCAGTTGATAATATAATTTTATCTCTTACAATGACTGCCCCAACTTGTTTACGAGTACAGGTAGATCTACTTGAAACATGTTGTGCTAGTTTAACGAAATAATTGTCCCAAGATGGGCGATCTTTACTCATTGAATATTTTTCCCTCAATTATTAGATATTAAAGAAATTTCATTTGGTCAAGAAAGTAGGAATAAATATTTTCAAAACACCAAGTGGTAAATCGACATAGGATCAATGAAATAATTAGATTATCTGAATTATAAAAAAAGCATATTGTTATAATATGACTCGGCGATACAGTTTGTGGTACGTTAAGATAAATGGTTCAACTTGAATTTAGATTATACAAACCAGATGATTATCAAATTGTAAAACAATTATGGATAGATTCAGGCCTATTATTAAGCATATCAGATAAAAAAGATGAAATCCAAATTTTGGCAGATCACCAAGGAAATAAATTTTACATAATCGAAAAAGATAATCTCATTATCGGAACACTAATCTGCACTTTTGATGGACGAAGAGGTTACATACAACATGTTGCAGTTAACCCCTCAGAACAGAATAAAGGTATTGGAAAATTAATAATGGATCACGCAATGAAGTATTACACTGACATACGAGTAGTGAAAGTTCATTTAATGGTAGAGAGATCAAATAAAAATGTAATAACGTTTTATGAGAAATTAGGTTGGAAAATAAGAGATGATTTGTTTTTAATGACTAAAACTCTTCGAGACGAAGATTTTTCATTGGACTAATGATAATAATTTTAGTATTGTAATGTAATTCTAATATCATAGTATTACATCAAGGTTGTTTGTTTGTCTCAAAAAATTCAGATCCCAAAAGCAGTTGTAGAGATTATTCAAGAATTAGAAAAACATAAACATACCGCATATTTGGTTGGGGGCTATGTTAGGGATCAAATTCTAAGCTCTGAAGATATACCTCATATTACTGAAGATTTTGATCTTGCAACATCGGCGACCCCGGAAGAAATCAAATTGATTTTTCCAGATGACAAAATATTTGCCTATGGAGAGAGGCATGGCACGGTAACACTAAGAAGGGATGGAATTAATTATGAGTTAACGACATTCCGTGAAGAGGAAGGGTATTCCGATGGTCGAAGACCAGATAAAGTAACTTTCATTAGAGATTTAACAACAGATCTAGCTAGAAGGGATTTTACGATAAATTCATTTGCACTGGAAAAAGATGGGAGTATAATTGATTATTTCAATGGTCTTAATGATTTGGAGAACAAAATAGTTCGAGCTGTAGGAGATCCAGTAAAAAGACTACAAGAAGACTCACTAAGAATTTTTCGAGCTATAAGATTCGCAGTCAAACTTGGATTCAATATTGAGGAAGACACCAAGAAAGCGATAATAGAGAATCGACATCTGATATTAGAGCACCAACTCTCAGGAGAACGCATCTTTGTTGAATTAAATGGAATTATGAAAAATCTACCAAGAGGAGTCATGATGCTTCACGATTTAGGTTTATTGGAAATATTATTCCGAGATTACAATACTCATGAGCACATAGATTGGCTTTTTGGATTATTAGAGGATAGGAAGTACCAAGATAACCAACCGACATCAGATTTAATTAATTGGGGAATTCTATTACATTATATTTTGGAGGATATACCATCAAACAAATTACCTTCCAAAGTGAAAGATATTTTTACAAAGTATCCAGGTATGGGAAATGATAAAATTGGATATATTTTACAGTTAATCCAGTTTGTGAGGAGTTTTTACAATATTGTAAATCTTGATAGTGAAGTAGTTTACTCGGTTACGTATGAGATAAATGAAATATTGAACCCCAATACTAATTCAAAACAATTTTTTACTGATGTGATTAAATTGTTAAAAATATTGGATGATAGATGGGGGAATACTAATATTGAGAATCTGGAAAAAATTGTCAAAGGTTTCATTCCTAAGCTAGAGCATACAATGCCTCTTGATGGTAAAGATTTAATGAGTATCGGGTACAACGGAAAATCAGTTGGTCTCTTACTCAAATATCTTAAATTGATCCATCATCAAGATCTCCAAAAAGATAAATTCCATTTGCTTGACTACATCAATAATTTTGATTTTAAAAGAAGCATCTTCATTTTGAAAGATTATTTAGCAAAATATAATCTTAATCCTGAAGAAGAATTAGAAAATTTTGTTATGGAATCCCTAATAGTAAAGATGAGGACCGAATACCAACTGGTTGCAAGCCCAGAACGAACTATTGTAGTTGAGGTGGATAAAAAATTCATTAGCTTTATTGACCCATTTTTGAAAGGTTTAGGAAGGAAAGCAATTCTGATAAATTCGCAAGAAGAATTACCTGAAAACGTGATAGCTGAGTTCGACACGCTTAAAATTAAACATATCCGTTTCAAATATCATAATATAGAATCGATTGAAACACTCTTGGAACTAAGCCTTACTGATCAGAACACAATAATATTCAATGTGAAATAATAATTATCTAGAATACTGCCAAGGATAATCTAAGCTCTCAATAATTTCGATGAAACGTTGACGATTTTTACCTTTAGTGCCTTTCTTATCAATTATGAAAATTTTCTCTTTCGCAATAGTCTTCTCCCATGCCTGTTGAATCATGCTTTCATTCAATTCATCATGTGCATATTTGGGGATAATATGTCCTAGTAAATATTCTTCTTGATCCAGTTTTTTGATGAATGAGGGTGCATAATGACCACCACCAATTCCAATCATAGCAGGCTTTGTTTCCAGTTTTTGCAATTCGGTTTTTGTTAGATTATATATTCGAGCAATTTCAATGATAACATCAGCAATTAGACTGCATGCTTCGATATCATTCCATTCCTCTACAGTCCCACCAGTTTCAATGTACATGATAGGTACATTAAGAGATGAAGGACCATGATGAGTAACTTCCGCTCCGATCCAATATTCA
>JAAFKL010000164.1 GCA_021399405.1 Candidatus Heimdallarchaeota archaeon
ACACAACACCATTTTCAATAAATACAACCGCATACGTGAACTGCTTGCACCCATCATTTTTGCAATAAGCATAAACATCAACATTGCCTTCTGAAATTGAAAGACCAAATAGGATCATCTTCTCACCTTTTTTAAAATACTCCATGTTTTGACCGATTGATTTTGTTTGCCAATTAGACAGAATTGATTGACAATTAATGCATTTACCATCAATTTCAAAGGTATCGAATAGACCCATATACTAACCAATTACCTATTGAACTATTAAATCTGCTGAAAGTCAACACAGAAGAAAATTGTCTTAATCTAGTTATCATTTGGTTATATTCTGCTGTGCATATTTCAGGTACTGTTTTAGTTTCAAGGTTTTAATCTTATCATAATTCATCATTGAATTCCAGGAATCCAGATTTTGTAGGTATGTCTCTTTTTCTGAAGTTATTCGATTTTGGTATATCTTCAGATTCCGTTCATCAGCAAGTGTTTGGGCCTCCTCAAGAAATTCAAGAGCAGAATCAAGATCCTTATGTAAAGTTGCTATCTTTGATCTCAAAATTAGAACCTCAATATAATAATAGATCAATCCTTTTTCTTTTGACAGTAACCAAAGGTCTTCCACTTCATTTACCAAGATTTCCAATGTTTCTTCTTCCTCATAGAATTGATAGGCATCAAGTAGCAGCTCACAATAGTTGAATCTGGCAAAGAAATGTAGGTTGATATCATAGATTTTTCCTTGGGAGATCTTCTCAAAAATATCTAGAGCCTTGAATCTAGAGCTACCCCTTTGTTTTCCCTTGGTATACATCAAAATTATTCCCTCTGCTAGTTTTTTATACAATACCATTTTTTCATGGCTTGAATAATCCGCAATTAACCCATACAATTCATTCTTGAATAATTCTGGATCCTCACCCTCGATACAAGAGATTACAATTAATTTCATCAAGCTTTCTGCACTCTGAAAGTCATGAAAGTAGACGATTTTACTCATCTCTGAAACTTTGATATAGTATTTCTTAGCCTTCACAAGGTCTGAAGTTGATAAGTAATAATCAGCAACACGTAAAAATGTTACAATTGTTGGTTTAGAAGTTATAAAATCATTCAATTCAAGATGCTTTTCAATTAACTCTATAACTATATTAATCTCTGAAGTACTGGTTTTTCCTTTTAAAATATTCAATCTGGCCTTTTCAATAAAATACTGTGGCTTTAAGACCTCAACTGCATCTCGTTTATCATCCTTCAGCGACTTTTCTAGGTGGTAATCTGCTTTTTCTAATTCTCCAAACTCAATGTAAAACCTAGCTAATATTATATGTGCCAAACCAGCTTGAGAGTATCTGAGATATTTCTGAAAATGCCTCTCCGCTTGAATTAAATTCCCTTCTAGTAAATCGAGAGAGCCTAAGACATGAAAGGTATAAATCAAAGCGTAATTAAGTGAACCATCAGCTCTTTTTGGTGCATATCCGTGGATCTTGATAAAATTCTCCAACCAATATAAAAGTGAAATTCTTATTTCTCGATTATTATCAATATCATTAACAATACGATAATATATCGCTAAATTATTCATCATTCTCGCCTTTAAAAGTGAATTCTCTAATTCTCCTGTACATAATGCTACCATTTTGATTCCTAGTTGGATCATCTTCTCTGGTTCAAGTATGAGGAAATGATAAGTCGCGCGTATTTCACATTGCTGTACTTTTATAAAATTTTTCCACATAGGTTTTGACCAGTCAAAATGTTCAAATTCATCTTCTTGAGTTACTGAAATATCAAAATTATTTACTTCCTCAAGAATTTTGTCCCAAAGATCGATCTTGTCTAATAGTATTTTAGATAATTTATCACGCAATAATTCTTCATTTTTGGGAGGTGAATTCAAAAAATAGTTCACCTTTGTATAAATATCAGTACTATCATTGCCAACGTTATAATATAATAATTGCAAAATATCATTTTCTTTTATACTCTGACGCCATTCTTTAGCCATTATTGGAGTTGGTCGAGAGCTACCAGACTTCATTAATGAAACCCAATTAAAATAATCTGGGGGATAGATACTTTTCTTATTTTTTTCTAATAATTCTGATATTTGATGATCTAACCCTTGAACCCATAGTTTCTCAAGTTGTTCAAAAACGTCCACAATATCGGATTTCCGAATTCAATAAAAAGTTGTCGGGGATTACTAGTACACACCGCAAAACTTGGGAATTGCATAAAATTTCATATTGTCATTTGGTGATATTCTGCTGTGCAAATTTGAGGTACTGTTTTAACCTCAATTTCTCAATCTTGTCATCTTTCCTCATAGAATTCCAGGAATCAATATTTTGTAAGTAGGTCTCTTTCTCTGTTTTTATACGATCCTGGTATGTAATCAGATTTCTCTCATCAGCAAGTGTCTGGGCCTCTTCAAGGAAATTAATTGAAGAATCAAGATCTTTCTGCAGAGTGGCAATCTTAGATCTCAAAATTAGCACCTCTATATTATACAAGATCAATACCTTTTCTTTCGATATTGTGGCAAGATCTTCAACCTCTTTCACTAATATATCCAATATTTCCTCTTCTCCATAGAATTGATAGGCATCAAGTAAGAGTTCACAATAGTTGAACCTGGCAAAAAAGTGTAGATTGATATCGTAGATCTTACCTTGAGAGATTTTCTGGAATATTTCCTGTGCCTTGAATCGTGAAATTCCTCTCTGTATTCCCTTGGTGTGTTTCAATATTATTGCCTCTGCCAGTTTTTGAAATAATATCATTTTTCCATGACTAGAATACTCATCAACTAAATTATCCAATTCAGTCTTGTAATTATCTCTTTCCGCATCCTCATCCTCGATACAAGATATCTGAACGAGTTTCATAAGACACTCAGCTCTGTGAAAATCGAAATAATGAACTATTTTGCACATCTCAGAGACCTTGTAGTAATTCTTTTTAGCTTCTACCAAGTCTGAATTTGCCATATGAATACCTGCAATATGAAAATATGTTTCGATTGCAATAGAAGAAGTTACGAATTCCTTCTCATTGAGATGTGCTTCTATCAAATCACTAGCTGAATTAATTTCTACGGAACTGGGTTTACCCATTAAATTATTTACCCTAGCTTTTCCCACCAAATAATCTACTTCTGTTAAATTATCAGGATTTCGAACAGGTTTTGTTTGAGACACATTCAGGTGGTATTCCGCTTTATCTATCCGTCCTGAATTAATATAAAATCTTGCCAAATCCAAATGTGTCGTATCAGAATCAGAGTAATCTAGAACTTTATTGAAATATCTTTCAGCTGTGATTAATTCACCTTCAAGCATATATATATTGCCTAAGGTTCCATAATTACCTAAAAAAGTCAAGTTGGGTTTCCCATCAACATTTTTTGGTATATGCCCATGTTGGTTGACGAATACTTCCAAATGTTTCTCAATTTGCAGTCTGATTTCAAGTGCATTCTCGACATCATTGATAACCCTGTAGTAAATTGTTAAATTGCTCATCATTGAAATTTTAAATGGTG